>JARGOJ010000059.1 GCA_029210225.1 Planctomycetota bacterium | reverse complement strand
CTTTTCAGCCCAGCTTACAGGATTCCGGTGAGACGATTGTCGTCGCGCAGTTGAAGTCTGACCGTGATCTCGGTGCGATGGCGCGGGCTTTGGTGCTCAGTTATGTTGAGAACGTGAAGATCTCCCGGGTTGGAGTTTTGACCGCGGGGAAGACGGCGGCCCGAGCCTCTCGTCGTGGATTATTGAAGCAGCTTGGCCGTGGATTTAAAGAGTCCTTCGACTTGGTCGAGGTTGTTCTGAGTGAGCTTTGTGAAGGCGAGTGGAACCCTGCAAAGATTGGCCGGGTCGAATTGGCGCTGCTTGAGTTTGGAATCTCGGCCGGGGCTTTAGAATACATGGGTAACGCGGCGCTAGCCCTTGAATTAGCTGCGACGCTGAGTCATTTCAGTCCCGATTTAGTGGGCTTGTCCGATATAGCTGAGACGATGGGCTCGGCCTTGTCTCGATGTCAGATTGTTGGCCAACCGGGAGATGTGGACCCCTTCGATATAGAGCTTGCTCAATCGCTAAGGAGGGCCAGGGGAGTTCCTCCAGTCACTATTTTAGAAGGCGCTTGGATTGTTGACTTACCCGACGAGAACTCTCTCCTCGAGCTCGTCGAGGTGAAGAAACCCTGGCGCGATCTTCGTTGCGCTGACGATTTGTTAGAGATCGCTCGGCAAGCCACGAATGGTGCGACTTCAGGGCGCGGGCGCCTACGAGGCAGCGCTCCAGGACAGATGTCGACGCGGGAATTTGGTGCGAGCTTTTGGATTTCTCGTAGCACAAGCGCCGCTGATTTTCCGGCGTTCTTGGGTATTGAAGATCAAGAGCGAGATCAGCCGAGGCCGCAGCCAGAGGATACAACCTATCTTCGCCCGGCTTGGGGTGAATTGACAACTGTGCCGCTTGCTCGATTAGAGCTGATGAGTTTGTGGATTGAAGAATTGAAGCAGCATAAGAATTTAAGCCTTGTTGAGGGCTTAGTCGGTCGGATGACTGAGACTTTGGAGCAGCTTCGCGAGGGGAAGATCAGCGCGATTGTTGAGCACTTGCGGCTTTGTATTCGTAGCTTTCGCCAATCCCATCCCGAGAAGTTCTTTGACGTTCAATTTGACTATACCATTGAAACAATGGATCGCCGGATGCTCGGGCCCTTTAAGGGGCTTTGCACCAAGCTCTTGCTCTTCATCCTTCGTAATGAGGCGGCGGAGAACAGGGCTCGCAAGGACGTTCAGAAGACGAAGATCGCCGTCGACTTTGAGTGTGCTTCAGCGCACATTGACTTTCGAGTGATCCACGATGGCGAGGTGTCTCAGAAGAGTATCCTATTAGAAGAGGGATGGCGTCAGTCTTGTGATCGTTTGGGGGCGACCTTATTGATTCACAGTGAAGATAAGCGGCGAATTTATACCTTGGGTTTTCCCAGGACCTATCCCTTGGCCTCCCGTGTCATGGTCGCACGCATTGGGAAAGAGCGTGTGGCGTTATTGCCAGCGGCTTCGCGGGTTGTGGAGCTTGCCCAGAATCAATTGCCCGTTAAACAGCTGTCAGAGATTGGCTCTGGAGTTCCCTGGGGCCCAGCAATGGAGGCGAAGCAAGGAGTTGTTGCGCCGAAGAAGCGTGATCAGCGAGTGGTCTGGGCGATCGACGAAGTCTTAGGTTATGAGGATGGTATTCTTGTCGTCTCGAAGGGGGAGACTCCCTTTCATTGTGAGATGACTCTTGAGGATGGGGCGGTGGTTCCTGTGCTTGATTTAACGCGTGTCAGTGGAGGAGAGATGTGACGAATCGCGTTGCGATTTACTCACAAAATGCTGAATTCCGTCGCGCGTCCCAACATTACTTGGAGCTGCAGGGCTTGCGCGTTGTCCTTCGAGATGGCTGGAAGGGGAGCTTTCGTCGTCCATTCCGGGCTCATACTGTCTTTTTGGATTGTCATTCTATTGAAGAGTCAGAGCTCCGGTCGTGGATGGTTAAGTGCCGCACGAAGGGCGCTCAGCCGATCCTTTGCGGGCACTGGACCAAGCGTGGGATGCTGGAGGACCTGGCGAAGAAAGTGAGAGCGGAGTTTTTCACTTATCCGATTCATCCTCGCGAGACCCTGCGTTTTATTACTCAAAATCAATTTGCCGGGCATCCTTCAGAGGACAAAGAGCTTCAATTATTAGCGGACATTGCTGGGCTACTCTACAAGATTGAAGGGGTGGTGCCCGAGTGCTGGGATTCCTTTGAGGGATTGATTCATCAGCGCATGGCTGAGGTCATGGTCGCGAGCATCGAAGCGTATGGGGCCCTGTTAATCTCGGAGCGTGAAGAGTTATCTATTCTCGCGGAGGTTGTGAATCCCGGGGCCGGGTCGTTGTTTCGTCCTTACACGTTGTTTGCCACGCTCCGTGAGAAGATATTGCCAACATTGAAAGCGTCGGCGCGGCTCTACAGTTTGGCCCCAGAGGATGGCCATGAAGCCTTGGCTTTAGCGGCATTGTTAGCGTCGGGGCGTCACAAGAAGAAGCGGGTCTTCTCTAAGGCGGGGCGTCAGCGTTTGGGAGCGCCGATTCGTCTTGAAGATTTATCCTTCACTCCTTTTGAGTTTCGCGAGGTCCTCTTGCCTCTGCTTGCTTGGGAACCGGGGGAAGAAGGGGAATCGGGGGGAATAGGACGCCTAAACGAGAGTTTGGCGGAATACTTATGTGAGACGCCGGGAGAGGATGTTCAGCAGCACGGACCATTCGAGTTAGTGATTTGTCGGCGATTGGATGAACTCTACCAGAAGGAAGCGCTTGAGTCGTCGATACGTGCGCTGACTGAGTGTTTGGTTGCTTCGGGATTGCTCGTGTTGGCCCCAGGAGAGTCGATCCTCATGAGCGATGTTTCGCTACGGGCGCAGCAATTGGGGAATTTGACGGTTTACGTGCGGCTGACAGAGAATGAGAAGGGGGTCTTGTCGTGATACGAGTTTTGCTTGTTGACGATTCGCGCCTGACTCATGAGTATCTCAAGGAAGTGCTTTCGGGCCAGGGGTTCTTGGTGAGCGGTCATGCATACAATGGTTTAGAGGCTATCCGTATTTACAATGAGATCACTCCTGATGTCGTTGTGATGGATGTGATGATGCCCAAGCTCGATGGAATTGGAGCGATTAAGGAAATTCGTTCGATGGATCCGGATGCTCGCATTGTTGTATTGACGAGCGTTGAGGAGACAGGAGTCTTGAATGCGGCGATTGAGGCGGGGGCGCGGGATTATTCTTTGAAGCCTTGTGATCCTCATCAATTAGTTGAAGCCTTACGGCGGGCGACTTTGGGGCGAGCAACTCAAAACCGCGTGCGTTTACGTCTGTCCCATGCGTTGATTGATGTGATCGCGGAGGTCTTGCCAAATTACGGGGGCATTCAAGCGCTCCATGCGGTTGGTGGAGGCCCTTGGGTGCGCCGGATTCAGAATCCAACGGCGTTCAAAGTCGCTTTTCGCGGGGCGTATAGGGGAGCGTTGAACTTCTTCTTCGAGCCCAAATTTGGTCGCGCCATCGTCGAGCGATTGGCTCCAGATCTTGTCGATGATCTTGAGATGCAGGCGGACGCGCTCAGTGAGCTTGGGAATTTAATTACAGGTCGGGTGGCGCGTTTTTTAGAGAGCGTCCACGGGACCTTTGAGTTCTTCCCTCCGGAGGCCATTGATGGCTCGGAACCGGTGTGCAACAGTCCGCCGATTTGCCGCGTCGCGACTGATGCGGGGCTGCTTGAAATCACGCTGAGTCAATTCAATCATTGATCGGCTCTCTTCATTTCAATGATTAAATAAGCCCTAGGGATTTTTGTAAGACCAGGGCGTAAATGACGGTGATTCCGACAACGGCGAAGCCCATGAAGGGTGTGATGTCCGCGTCGTCGTTCCAGCGCCAGAAGCGGGCTCTGAGATGGAGGGGGCTCATATTGATTTGCCGTGAGAGCCAGGGGAGCTTCGTTTTATGAGCTGTGTTTTGATCGACCATGTTTCTGAGTCCTTTCTCGGGGTTTGATAGCAGCTCTCTAAGCAGAGACTGTGCCGAAAAGACTGAGAAAAGACTCAGAACAGACTGAATCGTAAATATAAGGGGCTCGGGGCGGATGAGCGAGCGCCCCAGCCCTGGGAAAAATATCATAGCCTGAAGAGAATCCTTGCTCGGATCCTAGGGCGAGTCTTTTTAATGTTCTTAGGGGATTCTGTGAGAATGATGATGGCCGTCGATCCCGGCCTATGGGGCTTCCTCAGACTTAAGGATTTTTAATAGGTGAGAAAAACTCTCAGGTCGAAAAGGCAAGAATCCCCGGGGTAGAGGGGATTCTTATAATCATTGGCAATAGAACTTTGTTGGAGCGAAGAGATAGGGATTCTCCGCGCCGCAGCGGTGACAATCTGTGGGTGAAGACAGAGAGCCAAGCTCGGCCCGAAGGCCTGCGGGATCGCTCCAGATCGTAAAAACTAAGATAGGAACGGGTCATGGAAGAGAGCTCCATGTCCCAGTAGAAAGCGTTTCATAGGCGGCTCGAAAGCCCTCCATGGAACACTCTATACAAAGTCAGTCGGAAAAGGCTTCATGTTTTAGTTGACGGCGATAAACAGCGCGACGCGGAGCGAGAACCTTGGTGCTAAACAAATCAAGAGTCTTTGCGTTCGTGCTCTTGAGTTGCCCAAGCAGTTGTTGTAATTCGTTTCGCTTATCGCTCATGGTCATCAATTCCACTGAAGGTTGGCCGTCTGATAAAATCTTTTCTTGCTCTCTCAAAGAGGAAAGAAGCCCCTTTGCTTAGAGTATGAATCGACAATCGAGTCGTCTTGCCTTGACACTTTGGTAAGCCTTTCTTTTGAAAAAGTACCGCCGCGCAAAGGCCCGTATTTCTTTTGAAAGAAGGCCGAGGATAAGCAAAGCGATGGTCGATAGATGATGCCTGCCAAGGGACGGGACCTTAGGCCAAAGCAGGGACCCACTCGTTCTGCCACCACCACTTCTTTAAGAAGAGGGACAGGGGTCGCCCGAGCATTTTGCTCTGAGAGCCATAGATCTCTCGGTAAAGCTCGCGCTTCTTGCGCTTCTTACACCATATATAAATCATGAGCTCTAAATCGGCGCTCTCATTGGGGATGGCGTTGCGGAAGTCTGTCAGCCCTCGGGCCCTGGCCGTCGCCCACTCTTCCCAACTCTCAGAAAGAATCACCTTGGCTTCAACCGCCATCTCCACCGCCAGGACAGCAAAGCCCTCCAAGCTCGGGTCCGGAGGGTTCTGGACCGCTAACTGGAACTGATTCATAAGCTCGGGGCGTCGATCGCCTAACCTATATAAGTTCGACGACGCCTGAGCATCGCCCTTTCGACTCTCAAGGCTCTGCCAATAGGCCTGCTTGGCCTCATCTATATGACCCATCAATTGCTCACTCCGCCCCAGATAGGTCAGAGCCTCTGGGTCGGCGGTTAGCTCATAATACTTCGCGAAGATCTCTCGGGCCTGTTTGGGCCTATAGTCGAGCAAGCCGAGTCCACAGAGCCACAAGTATCCCGGGCTCTCCGAGTCCATGCGCAGCAACTGCTCGATCTTTGGTCTGTTCTTTCGAACTAAACCAAAGATGCGGTAGTTCTCGCTGAGCACCTGAATGATGAAAGGATCCTCAGGATAAAGCTTCTCCAAGCGCTCAAACAATTGAAGGGCCAACTGCCGAAGGCCATCCGAAGTGAGGGCGTCATAGACAATGACCCGAACTCCATGACTCCCCACATCGGTAATAAGACTCTCGAAGCAATCAAGGATCTCGTCTTCTTTGACCCGCTTCAAAATTTCCAAGGCCACCGGGGCCGACGGCTTCCTCTTAAAATTCGCAATATAGATAGCGAGAACCTGCTCGGGGTCATTCTCTAAAACCGAGGCCAACAAATGATTGAAGAAGCTGTCGTCGGGGAAATCCTCCAGAGCTCTATGAATCACCGCTTGATGATCTGTCAGTCGACCCTGCTCATTGTAAATCTCTAACTCTAATTCGTACGCTTCCCGAGGGTTGTCCTTCCGCAGCGCCGGTCCAATCGCCTCTAAAGCCTTCTCGAAGCAGCTGTCATGCATATGAAGCTTGACCCCCCACCACTCCTTGAAAGAATCCGGATACCGCGACCCCTCCGACTCAAGCCAAGTTTTGGCCTCTCGGCTCTTCTCGTCCTCTAAATAACGCTCAAGTAAGCTGTGAGCCCGGGACGGATCGTAGGGTAGCAGTCGTATTAATGTCTCAAGAGCCTCCCGGCATTTCTCACTGTCATTGAAGCGCCCATGAATATCAGCCAGGCTCTCCCAGGCCCCAATATGAGCGGGCTTGTCTTTGATGCACGTCTCGAAGAAGGGCACCGCTTCGTGGAGCCGCCCTTGCTCCATATGAATAATGCCCAGGCGATAATTGGCGTGGGTCAGGTTATAGCGCTCAGCGAGAGCCCCATAGAGCTTCGCGGCGTTGGCTGTACGACCCGCCCGTTCTTCGAGGAAAGCTGTCAGCGATTTCGCCCGAGGCGTCCACTCTCGCCCAGCCATGACCGTCTCGGACCAATCTAAGATCTGAACCGCTTGGTTTCTCTCGATGCTCTCCAAAGGGAGGTCGCCGAGCAAGCGTTCGAGGTTCATCGCCTCTGGGGCTGGGAGGATCTCGGGGAGGATCTGAGTGAGGCTTGGGGCCTGGACAGCTTTATCGGGCTTCTCAGCGAAGACAAATTGAAGCTGAATCTGGCGCAGGGAGAGGTCGTCCAAGGGTGTTAGCAAGCCAAGCTCTCGCTTCTTGAGCAGCTCAGTGACCGCCGGTCCAGGCTCTCCTTGCCAAGTCTCCGCGCTGGCGAATTGAAGCAGGGTCGCTATGTCTTGATCCTTGGCCAATCCTTGAAGACAGTCGAGCACCTCCCGCTCCTGGCTCTGTGAGCTTTGCCCAGGAATGACAACGGTCGAAGCGAGGTCGGGGCGATGCTGAATAAGGAAGAAGTCTCGCAGCGGTAAATGGGAGGTGGGGCTGTGAGGAAAGAGACGCGCCGCCTCACGGAGCTGCTTCTCACATTCTTCAGGTTGGCCTAAGTCGAAGGCCAATTGAGCCGCGAGTCCTCGGAGCACCTCGCAGCGAGGGTGGAAGCGGAGCAAGGTTTGGATCTTCTTCTGCTGCTCAATTAATGGCAACTGCTGGGAGGGTCGAGTCAGGCGCTGGAGGTTTGCCCCCAAGTGACTCGGATTGATCTCAAGGCAAATTCGGCAGGCGTGCTCCGCCGCTTCAAATTCCCCCGTGCCCTGGAGGGCCACAGAATAGAAGAACCAAAGGTCAGCGAGGGACGCCGAGCGCTCCAGCATGATCTCACAGGCCGCCTTCATGCGAGCCCAATCCCCCTTACTTCGCGCCGTTAAAACAATGACGTAATTCCTGAGGAAAAGCGGCAAGCTCATTCGAATCGTCGCCAGAACATCCTTGGCGAGCTGCTGATCGTTGGTTTCGAGAAGCAACATGGCAGCGCTAAAGCGCGACGCGGTATCAGCATCTTCTCTTTGAATAAAGGTCTTTAAGAGCCCAGGCAATTCGGAGTGGGGGACAAGGATCTCTGGATAGCGGAGCGCGAGTTGGGCTTTGATCAGGCCCCCATTCTGTAGCTCTGAATACTGTTTTTGAGCGCGCTCGATATTGGCCGTGAAAATCGATCTCAGGGCTCGTCGTGCGTTCATGGCCTCCTTGTCGATCCAACGAGTCGGATAGCGGCTCTCTTTTGTCATTGGAATAAGCGCGACTAAGGACTCTCCAGCGTGACTGTAACTCTCTTGCAATTGTTCGAAGGGCAGGTAGATCGGGACGCCCTGGGTGGGCTCTATGACCTCCAATTCTTGCAAGGTCTCGTCGTAGCCGACAATGAGCTCCTGGTGGCTCATTAAGATGCGGCTTCGGGTCGCGAGCAGGGCGAAGCCCGCGTCGATCATTCCTTTGACCGCTGAGATAGACACCTGAATATCAATAGGTTGGAGCTTGTTGAGGAAGAGCCACTTATCGAGCTGCCAGGGAGCGACCCCTGCGGTTCCTCCCATCTGTCTATAAATGACTTGGGGGTCCGCGCTCTTATCGGGATGGAGCGAGCGGAGAATCATAGCGAGGCAGGCCGGCACACACATATTGCGATCTTGAACAATAGGCTTCACAGGGACGCGGTTCTTTTTGCCTTTGCGATTGGCTTCTCCAAGCACCCGAGCCCAGTCCATGCTTAAAAGGCGTGCGCTGGCAATAGCCTTGTCGAATTGCCCAAGATGCCAAAGGGCGCGGACCGTGATGCCCCGGGCCAGGGCATAAGGATGATGTTCGTCAACGTCCTCATTCTTAATTGGCCCGGAGAGATCCAAACCTCGCTGCCCAGCCATGGCGACAATACGCTTGTAATGCTTAGTGCTGTATAGATGGCCAAACAAGACCAAGACGATGTTGACGTCCTCCGAGAAGTCTTTGCAGGCCTTTTCAATTTCGTTGAGAGCTTCTGAGGGCCGACTTAGGGAGTTCAAGCAATGATGAATAAAGATCCGAGGTCGGGGCCACTTCGGCGCCATCTTCGCGACCTGGCGAAAATGGTCCAAGGCAAGGTCCCACTCCTTTAAAGCAAAGTGAGCGCAGGCGATTTCATAGTTTGAAAGGGCTCGTTCTTGACCGCCTTCAGCAGCGCAGGTCTTGATCCACTCTCGCGCCAGGGCGCTCCGACCCCATTGCGCATAAAGAGACGCTTTAAGCGCCAGGGCGAGCAAGTAGTCGTCTTTTTGAGTCTCTTGATCGAGATCGTCAGTGAGGGCATCAAGCTCGCGCTCTGCGGCTCGGAGTCTATTCTGCATGGTCCGAATTCGAACCCACTGCAGCCTTAAACGACTATGTTTGGGATGCCCTCCCAGGCTCTTTTGGATCTCTTCCCGGAACAGCTGCTCTTGTCCCAGGGCCCGATAGACATCGCCTCTGAGCAAGGCGACTTCAGGGTCGGGGATGTCGTCAGGGGATTCTTCCTGACGCAGATCCTGAAGCGTTTGGGCGGCATCTTGGATCATACCTTCATAAAAGGCATCCGCAATAAACCCCCAAACATCCGGCACTCGCGCGCTCGGCGCATCATCTATTCGCGCTTCGAAGAACATGAATTCGGGTATACCAAATTCCCCATGCAAAAATCGAAGACTTAACCCATCTCCGCAAAACTCTTAGGCCAGAGTCCTATAGCAGTCTCATCGAAGATTTGAGATGAAAATGGACCGAGCACAAATCTCTTGATTTTGGAGTAGTCCTTTGTGATTATTTGGCACTTGGAGTATTTTCTCTTTCAGGAGTCTGGCCATGTCCCTTCGAATTATTGCAGCGCTTACGTTCTTTGTTGCGCTCTCACCCTTCTCCCCAGCCTCAGCGAGCGACTTGGATGTTGTGCTTGTGCTCGATGCTTCCGGGAGTATGAACGCCGATGTGAACCGAGAGAGGAAGTTCGACGCCGCACGGAAGACCGTGCGCTCACTCCTGCTCATTTTGGAAAAGCGGGATATCTCGGTGGGCTTAATCGTCTTTGGTCATCGCAATGACCGCTGCGACGACATCGAAGTGGCGGTTGAGCTCGGACTGAAGAACCGCAAGACCATTGAAGCCTATCTCCAAAGCATCTCTGCGACAGGATCAACGCCTTTGGCGGCCTCTATTGAAAAAGCCGGGGCGATCCTCAAGAAGCGTGGTCGTAAAGAGAAGCGCATCATCGTCCTGACAGACGGCGCGGACACTTGTCGGGGCGACCCCCAGGGAGTGGCTCGGGCCCTCATTAAGCTTGGAATCAAGTTGAAGATCCACGTCGTCGGTTTCGACGTCAAGAGTTTCGCCGCCGCTGAACTCAAAGCGACCGCAGCCGCCGGACAGGGCGACTTCTACGCCGCGAAGGACGCCGCGCAATTGCTCAGGGCCTTTCAAGGCATTGGGACGAAGCTGAAGAAGATCGCGCCTCCGAAAGTAAAGGTCAGCGCCAAGCCTAAGCCGGCTTCAAAACCAGCTCCCAAACCCGCCCCGAAAGTCGTAAAAAAGCCGACGCCGCCAGCCCCTGTCACTCCCGCGCCGAAAAAGCCAGAGAAGACCCTCGCCGGAGCCAAAGAAGCGGCGAAGGGGAAGCGCGGAAGCTTGCTCTTTGTCGATAATTTTAAGCGCGAAGAGCTCGGTAAATCGTGGACTGTTCTCAACCCCGACGAAGAGCGCGGAGTCGTCGACGATGGCTTTCTGGTCATTACAACCCTGGCGAAGAAAGACAAGGGCAGCAATAAAATCAAAGCCTTCAATAGCCTCCAGTTCAACTACGCGCTCCCTGAAGATTATGAAATTGAAATTGAGTGGGAGATCCCCTTTAAGATTGGCAATTCCATTCCTCGTCTCTATACCTGTCAGGCCCAGCAACTACAGATGATTGTTAGCAGCGGGAGCACTCAGCTCTCATTAGGAATGCTCTACGAAACCATTGACTATGGCCGAAAGGGGGTCCTCTCAACGTCCTTCGAGAAAACCCTTAAAGGCAAGAAAAACGCCCTGCCCCTGGTTGAAAAAGTCGCCTCAACCAAAGAGTTAAAAGTGCAAAAAGTCCGCTTCAAGCTGCGCAAGAAACGCTTCACTTACACCGCCTGGATTCAGCGCTCCGGCACCGGCTGGAAGAAGGTTGGGCAGCACAAGCTGCTACGTTGCAAGAAGCCAAACATCGAAATTCGCCAGTTCAATCGCGATTCTCGGGTCCCCGAAGTAGAATGTAAGATAAAGAAGTTCGCCATCTACAAATTGAAATAGCAGCGACCGAGTCGTCGCCAAGCTTTAGCGGGAGCGCTATGGACGACAGAGAATATTCTGAAGAAGCCTCGGGAAAGCGACCTCTTGGGATGATCGTCTTGTTGCTCATCGTCGTTGTGGCTTGCCTCACTGGCGCGACGGTATTTTTCGTTGTCTCCGCGCGGGCAAATCTGGAGAAGCGGGAAAATCTGCGCTGTGCAAACAACCTAGCACTGATAGTGAAAGCGGCGATCGTTTACAGCAATGAGCATCGTTTTTTCCCTCATATGACGGCGCTGGCAAAACAGAATACGAAAGAGCAGGTCAGCGATGCCTTTCGAACATTGATTTACATGGGCTATCTAGAGAGCCCTGAAGTCTTTTGTTGTCCAAGCTCCAAAGCAGAAAGCCCGCCAAGCTTTGAGCTGGGGCAGAACCCAAAACTTTGGGATTGGAGCCAGAGCGCCAACTCAAAGGTCGGGGGCCTGCCAATTCATAATTCGAGCAAAGTCAGTCTCTTCAAAAACAAAGAACTGAGCTACACTTACCTGAAGAGAAAGGTGTACGCTCCCTCAGCACGTAGTGATACGATGATTTTTGCGGATAAATCGACGCGGGCTCATCAAAGCAAGCGCCGTGACTTTGATGGCCCGGGCTTTCACGTTGCTTATGGCGAGGGTCATGTCATCCTTGAGCCAATAAAGAAAGAAATCAATGTGACTCGCGCGAGAATGCGACTTTATATGGAAGGCGGAGATCCGCCGAGACTCCCCCATGATCACCATTGACCCGTCGAAGCAAGTCATGACGGTGAAGGCCATTGCAATGGCTCGCTAGAGTTGTGACAATCATTCGAACAACAAGCCCGTAAACCAATCCAATGAGAGACGATTCATGCCTTCAATCTTTACGAAAATTATTAACGGTGAAATCCCCTGCTACAAGGTCGTGGAAGACGACAAGTTCATCGCCTTCCTCGATGTGAACCCCAACGCGAAAGGTCACACGCTCTGTGTCCCCAAGAAAGAAGTAAACAAGATCTTTGACCTCGAAGAGGACCTCTATCTTGAATTGATGCAATTCTCTAGAAAAGTAGCCATCGCTTTAGAGAAAACAGTTCCCTGTAAGCGTGTCGGCATGGCCGTGATCGGTCTAGAAGTGCCCCATGTGCATGTTCATCTCATTCCACTCAATGACATGAAAGAAATGACCTTTTCTCACAAGGTCTCCCTGCCTAAAGAAGAGTTTGAATCCTTGGCCAAGGCGATTCATGAGAAATACAGTTGAGGCCGGCGCTCCCAAGTTGTTCCTGTAACGCCGAATAGCGAGAATCATTGTCAATACAGTCGGAGCGAGCGTGAATAAGTCTGCCAGAAAAGGCGAGGACAAGGCCCAAGAAGCAGAGGCTGAGGACGACGACGGACATTTTTGGCTCTTCGTCCTTGTTGGATTGCTTGGCTTGGGGATTTACGGCGCCTCAAGCACCAGTGACTTACCATATCGTCTGGTCTACGGGTTCAGTTACGGTTTACTAGGGGGGATACTCGGAGCCTATCTCGCCACGACGGTTCACGCGGTTTCCGAAGCCGGTGGTTGGCTCAAGAGCTGGCGCGTTGGGCGCTTGGGGCTCTTGCCGGGAGCGTTTATCGGTCTAGTGACAGAGGCCGCTACCTCATTGCCCTCATCGAGTCATCTCGACTTTGTTATTCCCATTGAGGATCGATTTATTCACACCGCATTCTATTTGACTTCAGGTGCTTTGGTGGGATTCCTAGGTGCTGTGACTTGGTACAACGAAGATCAAAAAGGGTTCAAGGCTCTAACTGCGACGAATCTACTTGTTTCTGGATTAGTCATTCTCGCGTTCTGGGGGGCAACCTTGCCCCGGTCTTTCAGAGAATCAGAGCGCCTTCGAACGGAGTATCTCCCAGGGGCTAAGCTGCCACAAGAGGCTGAGGATCCATTGACCTCGACCGACCCCGAAGCGCGAATGGGAGCGGCTGTAAAAGCTGTTGAATCGGGTCTGGTGAGCGACAAGCTTTTATCAGTTCTTCGTGGAGAGCTTCGCAGCGCCGACTGGAGAACACGCGCCTCCGCCGCTCGGCTGCTCGGGAAGCTAAAGAACGATGCCAAGCCGGCCATTGAAGAGCTTATTCAACTTTGCGAAGACGGTTTAAGCTTGTCTAAGGCCACGGCCAAAGATCCTTCAGAAATGGATAAAACAATGGCCATTCGTGAAGCGATCACAACGCTCGCAGGCCTTGGAGTAGAAGCCAAAGATGCAATACCTGTTCTCCTGAAACTAAAGCAGCGCGTCAGCTTCCGGGTGCCTGCAAAAAAGGCGCTCGCCGCAATTCAAGAATGATCCGGCATTGAATGTCCTGTAGTCGGGCGCTCTGAAATAACTGCGTCCGTTTAGAACTCACCCCGCACACCCGCGATCACATTCAATCCCGGGCCGTTCGATCCAGAGCCGTGAACGCGATAATCTGTATTGAATAAGTTCTCGACCGCCAAGGTCACCTGAATACCCGGGGCCACCCTTGCTCCGCCTCTGACAGAGTAAATATTATAGCCCGGGGTGCCCCCAGTGGGAATGCGCTGAGTGTCTCCAATGTCATTAGGAGCTAAACGGTTTTGACGCCTCACATAGAAGGCCTCGCCCTCAAGGAAAAACCGCCGGTCTTTACTTCTCCACCGTAGGCCAATACGCCCCTGCGCAGGATTGATTCGACTCAGCGGCTCTTCTTCCTTACGACCATTAATCAGCGTGTCGCCGCGACCATAGGTCCAAGCAAAGCCCCCATAAACTGAAATCAACGGCTCTTGAATCAAGAATATCTCTCCTCCTCCTTCTACTCCTTCAATGCTCCCATCACTAAAGTTGTCCCTGCGGAATTCAGTGAGACCATTGACAACACGACCCGTGGGGACCCTGGCGATGAATTCGTCTAAATAGGTTCTGTAATAGAAGAATTGAAAATTGCCATATTTTGGATGCTCAAACTTAACCCCAAGCTCCACTGAAATCGTCGTTTCTGGATCAAGCTCTGGGGCGGGAGTATCCAAGGCGTTGCTCTGCACATCATTGAATGAGGTTGTGTCGTCGAGGTTTGGAGCGCGAAAACCTTGGGAGATAGAGGCTATGAGATTCACGTATTCATGGGCATGAACTGTGATTCCAAAAGACGTGATCAAGCCGTCGTAGCTGCGGTCAATCTTCCTTAGAAAATTGTTGTCTGTCGGATCGGGGTCGACGTCGTCGGCGTTGACGTGGGCGTATTCGTAGCGCAAGCCTCCGTTCAATGTGACATAGTCCCCAATTGGAGCTTCAACCATAGCGTAGAGACCGAAGAGGTCAAACTGTGCATCGTCGGCGAAGCCTCCCCGGCTGCGCTGGCTTGTGACTCCCGCAGCATTGGTGTCGGAGCGGAAAGTATCAACGAAGTCGTGGTAGTAGTCGGCGCCATATCGCAACACGATGTCCATATCGGGAACAATGGTTGAGGTCAGCTCAAGGAAGGTTCCTATTGTGTCGACTGTAAAGCCCTGACGACGAGTTCTATTCCGGGTTCGGATACGGTCTTCATTCTCATACTGACGCTGCCAGGAGAGGCTGAAGCGGGCTCGGTCTAAGAATCCTTTGTCGTAAAGTTCATATTGGAAATAGGTCAATTGTCGGCTTTGGTCCAAATCTCTTCGCAGGTCTCCGGGAATCGTGGTGCCTCGGTAACTCTCGGAGAAGAGAGTGCTGTGGGTCCTCGGCACATTGCGCTGATCCGTTCTTTGGAAGGCGGCAATGATCGCCGACTTCTCATCGGGTTTAATGACAAGCTTAAGATCGGCGGAGCGTTGAGAATATTCGGTGTTCTGAAGAGTGTCTAAACCCTCACCGGCTTTGTAATCATTGAAGTCTTGATAGGTCACCCCGCCAATCAATCCGACAGACCCTGCTTGAGCCCGAAATGCGACCCGATTAGTTGTGCTCTGATCCGCGCTGGCGTAGCGGCTGAAGAACTCACCGCGCATCCAATTCTTCGGAGGATCCTTCGAATCAACAGTCTGAAGAATTGTGTTTGTTGGAGCTCCTGGTCTTCGGCTCTCAAGCTTTATGACGCCTCCGAGGGCGTCGCTTCCATAGAGTAAAGAGCGAGAGCCACTAATCACTTCGGCGCGCTCTAGTAAGTAGGGGTCAATTGTTGCGGTGTATTGATTGGGGCCTGCGCGGAAGACCGAGTTGTTAATGCGTATTCCGTCGATCATGAGGATGTTTCGTCGGCTGGTTAATCCTCGAATAAACGGAGAGCCCTGGCCGCTCGCGGTTGCCTGAGCGTGGACCGAGGGGCTTTGGCGCAGCAAATCGGGGACAGAGTAGGGCATTGGCCCAGAGACGATGCGCTCGCGACCGAGGACAAAGACGGATTGAGGCACTTCGAAGGCCGAGCGATCCCCACCCCGTTCACTGGAGACGATCACGGGTTTAAGGTTAGTGCTTGGCTCTTCTGCGCCCTCAGACTTCTTCTCCTGGACTTCCTTCAGGGCCGCTTTCTCCTTTGGGGGTGAACTTTCAGAGTCTTGAGCAAGAACTAGGCTTGGAGTGAGCAAGGCGAGACCAACGAGGGCGTGAAGGCGCATGGCTAAGGAACTTTCTGACGAGCTTCGGTCGAATGAGCTTTGAACTTTTGCAATTTATGCTCCAATCCTCAGGAGAAAGTTACCGGAGCTTTCCCTTGGAGTCCGGTGGCCTTTTCATTGACTTCGCAGGGTTCAGCAAGGTCTAGGCGAGAGATTGTCGGCCCTGGTTTTTGTCTTACCAGGTTGGGGATTTGGTGGTCAGTTTTTGATCATTATTAAGGATGGTGTGCACGTGCTGAGCATGGGCAATATTCGTTCTCGGATTGTGTTGTCGACCTTTGTCATGGTGGTCTTAGCGATTGCCTCCATGGGAACGCTGGCGGTTTGGCTGGTCCGTGGGGCCGTCGCAGAGTCGGTGCGTCGCGATGTAGAGCGGACAGTTGGCCTAGTTGAGCGCACGGGCTTTCTTTCCTCCCCGAATATCTTAGAGCAAGTCTCTCAGTTTTTGAAAGCCGAGGTCGTCTCGGTCAACGAAAAGGGCTTTGTCCTCACCTCAAGCCTGGACCCAGCCAAGAGAGAGGCTTGGGAGAAGGTCTTAAGAGAGCTTTGGTCTCGGGGAGGGAAGGGGACAAAGCTCTATGAGCTTGAAATCGAAGGTCAGCCCTGGACTGTGGGGCTCACGCGACTGACGCTCCCTGACAAAGCCTCCGCCGATCTGGGCATTCAGGGGGTCGCGCTGATTTACAAGGAGCATCGTTTGAGCGTGCGGCAGAGGTCGGCGCAAGTGCCGTTGATTATTCTGACCTTTGTCATGTTGAGCTTCGCGATGGCTTCAGGAATCTATGTGGCGCGGACGGTGGTCAAACCATTGGAACAGCTCGCCGCCAGCGCTCAGAGCCTCGGCAAGGGTGACTTTGAGGCACGCCTCGATATTCGCACCGGAGACGAGATCGAGACCTTATCTCAGAGCTTGACGGTGATGGTGGAGAACCTTCGCCAGGCCCAGGTCGATCTGGACCGCGCCGAGAAGCTCGCGGCATTAGGGCGCTTTGCAGGAGCCCTGGCTCATGAGGTTCGCACGCCCTTAACATCGATAAGTATGATTCTCTCCTTAGAGCGGGAGAAGCTTGAGGAAGGTCGAAGTCGTGAGGCGCTCACCCTAGTCTTAGGAGAGATAGAAAAGCTCTCCTTGCTCTCTAGCAAGCTCCTGACTTTTGTGAGAGGGCCTTCGGTGACTCTTGAAAAACAGGCCTTAGGGCCGATTATTGATGAGATCATGGCCTTGTTGAAAGGACAGTTTGAGCACCTTGGAATTGAGGTCCATAGAATTGATGGTGAAGCTTTGCCCGACTTAGCGCTGGATGCTTCGGCGTTTCGCCATGTGATTTTGAACTTGACTCAAAACGCGATGGACGCGATGCCTGAGGGGGGGACTCTCACTATCCAGACGAGGGCCGAGGGTGAAGGCGTGCTCTTGGAGATTGCAGATGAGGGCGTTGGCATGGAAGACAAAGATAAAGAGTCGGTCTTCGAGCCGTTCTTTACAACGAAGAAGGGGGGCACCGGGCTTGGTTTGGCCATCACGAAGGCGATCGTTGAGGCTCATCGGGGGAGTATCGATTTTCGTGCCGGTCCGAATGGGGGAACAGTATTTGCGGTTCACATCCGCGAAGATATAACGGAGTCAGAGATTCAGGAACCTAGGGGAAGATAGTGGCAAAGGTGTTAGTCGTCGACGATGAGTCTGCGATCTGTTGGGCGTTTCGCAGTTTGATTGAAGATATGGGTCACGAGGCTGTGATTGCTTCGACCTTAAAGCGAGGAAAAGCGGCCTTAGAGGCTGGTGAATTAGACTTCGTCTTTTTAGATGTTCGCCTCCCTGACGGAGACGGATTGACTTTGTTAGAAGAGATTAGAGAGCAATACGCAGATTTAGCGGTCGTTGTAATGACGGCTCACGGAGGCTTTGAGACTGCGGTTCAGGCGATGAAGAAAGGGGCCTTCGATTATTTGGTCAAGCCCATCGATTTATCGAAGGCGCGCTTTCTCCGGGTCGGGGGCCTTCGCAATGGCCTTTCTGAACAGGATATTG
>JARGOJ010001107.1 GCA_029210225.1 Planctomycetota bacterium | reverse complement strand
TATGTTGCGTTTGTTGGCTTTTTATCAGTTGGATTCCCAACGGACTTAGCTAATTGTGAAATTTTCACGGTGTTAGTTATCTTTACCTTTATCTTTCTACTATTGCAGCTTCTAATAGGACTTGAGATTGTATCCAATCACGCAACCATATTTGACGAGAGTTTCTACTCAGGGCCTAGTTTCATGACCCGAGATTTTTCGGATCTAAAAGAACTCAGCACAGCGGATGTGAGCTTCGCCCTAGTCGTCATCCACAAAAAAATTCGCTCTCAAGAGCAAATGCGCTTGGTTCTGCGAGCGCTGGTCACCCAACGGAATAAAAACGGTTTTCGCGGGATTGAGACATTTTTGGAAGAGCGAAAGCTGCTGACCCCCGCAGAGATTGACCGGGTCTTACGCACGCGTTGGAAACACGCACGGAAGTGTTCGGATTGCGCCGACCTAACCTACCTCATGCCTCGACAGCGCAGCTCAGAGGTTCAGTGCGAGCATTGTCGAGGGCCGCTCATAAATGGACGCCTCGATCGGAACAAGCTGAGCGCCAAAAAAACAGGTCCGAGCCATCGCACCACGAAGAACTACTTTGCCGCCATGGATGCCGATTCCGGAGTCGAAGTGCCGGCGTTACCCACTCGGCGAGAGGTTGAGGACAACGACGCCACCTATCAGACCGAATGGAACACTGGGTTTAATAAGACCTACGATCAATACAACGCGAGTCAAAACTTTGGCGAGTCCGAGCCCGGCTTCGCCCGCTCCGTCCCTGGACCTACCGAATCCGAGCCCGGCTTCGACTCGGTCGCCATCGTTCCAGACAATGAAAATGCAGACTACGATGTCGTCGATGAAGGAGTGAATTCGCACAACCCCACCAAGGAAATCGATTGGGCTGAAGAGCTTGTCGGTGATCAACTTGGGCAGTATCGAATCTTAGAGAAGATCAACGAAGGAGGGATGAGCGTCATTTTCCTTGGCAAGAGTGAGATTCTTGGCCAAAAGTTCGTCATTAAAGTGCTTAAGAAGCAAATTATGAACGAGTCCCGAATTCAGCGACTCATTCGTGAGGCGCAAGCCTGCATGTCCTTGACTCACCCCAACATCGTTCGTGTTCACACAATTGAAAAGTCGATCATGGGGCTCTACTACCTCGTCATGGAATATGTCGACGGGGTTGACCTCGAAAAAACCCTCGAAGCGGAGGGACCCCTGCCTTGGAAACGGGCCTCCCATATCATCAATGAAGTCGCCAAAGGCCTCGCGGTTTCACACGCTCAGAACGTCCTCCACCGAGATATCAAACCGGCGAACATTCTTCTTCCCAGGGAGGGAGGAGTCAAAATAGCCGACTTTGGTTTGTCAAAGAACAACGACAGCAGCATGGGAATCACGAAAGACAATGTTCTGGTGGGGACTCCCCTTTACATGGCGCCGGAGACCGGAACAGTCGAGCAGGTCGACCACCGCTTAGATATCTACTGCCTGGGTTTGACCTTCTACATTTTGCTGCACGGCTACCACCCTTTTGAAGACTTGGGCCTTATGGCCATCCTCAAAAAACAGGCCCACCAGGAGATTCCCGAACCCAATCTTCGCTCCCTGAAGTGTCCTGAAGGCGTCGTGACTATTCTTGGCCAGATGCTCGCCTTCGATATCACCGAACGCTATCAGTCTGTTTATGAGATTCAGCATGATTTTGCGCTCTTGTTCTCGGGCCGGAAAGTTCCCCCAAGACGGCTTGGTCTATGGGCTAAATGCCTTGAGATCCCAGAAGAGAAGCGAACGAAGAGCCGGCGATTCTCTGGACTCACCAGCCTCTTTAAACTTGGCAAGAAAGATGAATCCACGGACTCCGTCGAACTCTAGGCTTAGCTCGTGCTTGGAGCCTTTCCTACGATTCGACCGATTCAATGAGAACCGCACGCTTCTTGTATGTCACTAAGATAGCAATGTCACCGACGTTTAAGCCCCGGCAATACTCTGGGGGTACGTCGATCCCAACAAGACGCTGATTTTGGTCTTCATTGATCGGGTAGTAAGACTCGGGTAATTCATCCGATTTTGTATCAAGGGCACAGACGACATGCTGAAAGCCGTCTTTGACCATTCTTGCCTTTTCGACAATCTTGACAGGAACGGGTAGAAGCTCAGCTTTTGCAATCTCTTCCTTCAATTCCTGACTTGCGAAATAGGCCACAATCGCGAAGGCGATCACCATTGGGACAATGAGCAATAAAGACAGGCCCAAAGTCGCCGGTATCAAGAGCATGGTCATGAGAATTCCGGCGGTGAGTATCAATCCATTCCGTTCAGAGAAGCTCCAGGCGTTCACCGAGAATAACTCAAAGGTCCGAGCGCGAAGCTCTTCCTGCCCCTCGAAGACGAGCAGGTGCTGATAGCGAGCGCTCATGCGGGCGTTTGAGTAGAGCCGCGATAACTCAATGCTCTTGCCCTTCGATTGAACCTCAGGAGCGAGCTCATAACCGTCTTCGCCTTTTTGTGTGCTTCGGCGCCGTGTTTCATAACCTGGGTTAAGGCTCGGCCTCTCACCCTGTCCTTCTTGAATAAGGCGCTCTGGAGCCGCGCAGCTTGGACAGCATTGACTCTCGTCCCAGCAAGACACATGAGAGACCGCCAAGCAAGCATTACAGACGCACTTCGTGTCGCTGCTCTGCACCGTGTCGTGGCAGTAGGGACATCGCCGGGCAGGGGAGCTAAACTTGATACTTTCTTGGACCGCGTCGCTCATCAATACTCTCTATCAAACTGTGAGAATGGACTTGGCCTCAGAGGGGCCTTGTACCTTGCTCCCCTGTTGGACCCCTGCGGCTTCTAGGAGCTTTAGAATGCGGTGGTGAATGGCTTGTTTTCGCATGGGCCAATGGGGCGCAATCAGGAT
>JARGOJ010001106.1 GCA_029210225.1 Planctomycetota bacterium | reverse complement strand
CACCGCGACAACAAGCCAGGGCGATCCATTCGAGCCCAACAACTCTCGCACAGCTGCCAAGGTTCTTACGCCCGGCGACTACCCAACTCTTGAATGTAATGACGACGACTGGTTCAAGGTTGTCCTCACTGCCCAGAGCAAGCTCAGCGCAAAGATTACATTCCAGCACTCAGACGGTGACCTAGACTTCCTCTTCACCGACAGCGCTGGCACCAAGATTCTCTCCAGTGAATCCACCGCCGATATCGAAAGCGTTGAAAAGTCGGGCCTCGCTGCCGGAACTTACTACCTCCGCGTCTTCGGTTACAACGGCGCCAAGGCTCCTTACGCTCTCAACTTTACTGTTGAGCCAGAGTCCACAGGTGGCAACACCAACAACGGCGACGATTCTTTTGAGGACAATGACACTCAAGCTACCGCAGCTAATATCAGCGCTGGTGACCACGCCAACTTAGTTTGTAAGGACCAGGACTTCTATAAGATCACTATCCCCGCAAACGGCACTCTCAGCGTCAAGATTCGCTTCCAACACAGCACCGGCGACTTGGACATGTTCCTCACCGACGCTTCAGGAACAGTGATCTCACGGAGCGAGTCAACTTCAGACGAAGAGACTGTTACGAAGACTGGCCTCGCCGCAGGAACATACTATGTTCGCGTCTTCGGCTACGACGGAGCCGAGGCTCCTTACTCCATGACAATCGGACAGTAAGACTCGCAATTGACGCATCATAGTTAATGAAATGGGCTCCCCGGATTTGGGGAGCTCATTTCAATTTCGACCGATTTGTGACTTGCTGCAAAAAATTCGGTGGGTGCTATCCCTGAACCCATAGGAGGACACGGTTCAAGGCTAAATCCATAATCATCTTGATTCGTCGAAACATCAAACAGCCCTCGGTTCGCTAAGATAAGAGGGAGACTGTCTTGTGAGGAGGCCCTATGGATGGTGAAAGGACTCGCGAGGAGATGCTGGCCAGACAAATAAAGGTGGAGCAAGAAATCCAAGGTGTCGTTGACAAACTATTAGCCGGCGAAGCTGTCCCCTGTGAAACATGTGGATTGGACCTGTTGGTTCAGTACGCTCGAAAGGGCGTTATTTACCGATTCTATTGTGAGACGGGATGTATCTCTGCACGATTTTGCTGAACGACGAACAATGAATCATTCGATAGGAAAGACTGATGCGAAAGCTCTCCAATGTATTAGTCAACTGTTTGGCCGTCGTCCTCTGGGCTCCTTTACTGTCACTGACAATTTTGAGAGTGACCCGCCCAATCCTCCAACAGAACTGGCATCGTTTTTGGGACTCAAAATCAACGAAGGCTGACTTTCTTGAAAGTCACGATGCGTCAGTGAAACGCTCAGCCGTCATCTTGACGACAAAACACTTTGGGGTCTTCGAATCGGAGACAAAGAACAGTGACGTTGAAAGCGTCCGCTGCTTTAGGATTCCGCTCTATATTAGAAAGAGTGATCGCAGTGGCGAGATGATCACCCTCTGCTTTGTGAAGTATAGACTGCTATCGGTCTATACCAGCGCTTGGTGCGGATTTTAAGTGTGCGGAGCAATGGTCGCTGTTCTTGGCTGAATCAGGCCTAAAGATAAATTGCGTTCAATGTTCGTCGAGAATCGCCTTGTGCTTCCGGGCCGTTATCTCCAAATCCTTATCTAAGAGGGCGCCTCTAAAATCGACGCGAAAGAGATTGGTATTGATGAACTTCGCGCCTCTTAAGTCCGCACCGGCGAAGTTGGCATGGCGGACGGACTCGGGGCTCACCCAAGCGTCCTCGACTTGATTCTCAGCGTAGTATTGGGTCATATTGCCTTCGAGGGCCGGCTTATCTGACAAGATGCCGCAGCGGCTTGACCCTGCATGGAAGTTGACCCCGTTGAAGATGGAGTTCTTTAAATTTGCCCCCTCAAAATTGATTTCGTTCGCACGGCAATGAACGAACTGAGCCCAATTCAAACGCCCTCCACTGAAACTGGTATTTGACAGCTCACACTTGGTAAATACAGATCTTTGGCCGTTAAATTCTGAAAGGTCAACGAAGCTCAAATTGCACTCTTCAATCTTGGCCGAATCAAAATGGGAATCACTGAAAATACAGTTACGAAGATCAATGAGCTTTAGCCTCACCGCGGAAAAGCAACAGTTCGTGAAATGAGTGCCGGCAACGGAACAACTATTGAAGGTACTATGATCTAAGCGCGCGCCCAGAAAATTGGCGCGATCCAGGGAGCAGCGGCTAAAATCAGACTCGACTAAATCGGATCCGGGGAAGCGACTCTGTTGTAGTGAACACTCGGCAAATCGAGCGCGCTCAAGGTCACTACCTTCAAAATCGGCGGACTGCAAGGATGTCCCACAAATGAGGCCGCCGCTGAGATTGGCTCCACGAAAATGCGCTCCTGTGAGCTTACACGACAAGAAATGGACGCCAGGTAACTTCACATTCTCCCAGGGAATCCCCGGGAGCACGGCTTCTAAGAAGAAATAATAGCCTCCATTAGATTGTATTTTGGGAACTTCTCCGAGATGCCATAGCAAGGTCGAGGCGATGCTAATCTTCTTTCGGGAGAGATTCCGCTCGAACATCCACTCTCTTAATTGCGCTTTGTGGCCCTCCGAGATCATCTCTTTGATAAAAGCGAAACTCTCGGGTCGGAGTGGCCAAAGGACCTCATCCTCCACGATGGCCTTCAGTTGAAGTCCTGCGTGCATGAAATCGCCGAGGCCCTTTAAGGCGAAGGGAACCAAACGCTGAGAACTCTGAACATGGTGAAAAATGCTGCTGTCTAAGCTCTGTTTCTCTCGGTACGCCCTGAAAAAATCCTTCGCGTCGAGATCCGACACATGAAAGTAATTGAGGACCTCATCAAAGGTCAAAGCCTCGTCCGTA
>JARGOJ010001105.1 GCA_029210225.1 Planctomycetota bacterium | reverse complement strand
GAGCACCAAGGTTCCCATAGAGTATCGAGCGGCGTATCTCGCGAAGGGGGCGGTGAGCGCGGCCATCCGTGGGGATCCGGCGCTGCAATCTTTGAAGAATCGCTACTTGCGGCGCAATCGACGGACGCCGACGAAGGCGTCGAAGACGCTCGGGGTCACGATTACGCGTCCAGCGGCGCCTCGTGCCGTTCCAGCCCAACCACAGCGCCAGACGCCGCCAAGTACAGTTCATATTAAGCGGCTTAGAACACGGTCCGCAACGACGGCGGTTGTCACTCCGGAGGCTTCGACGACTGCGGATGCCACGATGCGAGCGGCTGAGCTTGCGACTTTTATGAGGTTGAATCGGAAGATTTTAGCGGGGGGGTCCAAGCGCAAGATACTCGCCGCCTGTCTCACGGCTGCGGTGAAATTAAGTCGGGCTGAACGAGGTTTCTTGGGGATTGAAGGCGCGGAGGGCAGCCTTGATATTGTCTGCGCTCAGAATATGGATCGGGAAGAGGTTCGTCTCGCGAAGAACGCGTTCTCATTGAGGATGGCTGAGCGCTGTGTGATTACCGGGAAGGTCATCTCCAGCTCTGACGCGGCGCATGATCCTCTGCTTCGTCGACATTCTTCGCTGCTTGGGATTGGAGTGAGGTCGGTCTTAGCTGTGCCCTTTTGCTCATCGATAGCGCGGGGTGTTATTTACCTAGACCATCGCTTTCAGAGAGGAGCCTTTAATAGGCATCAGCAAACATTGATTCAGGGTTTGGCGGATCAGGCTGGGATTGTTTATGAATTGGCGGATTCGCCGGAGTCCTCGGAGACCTTGAAGTTGCCGAAGATGGACTTTGCGACGGAGCTATCGTCGGAGAAGGTCTATCGCCTCGACCCGTTTTTGGGGACTTCGGACTTCATGGAGGATCTCTACAATCGAAGTCCGGGGTGGGCTGAGTCTAAAGAGAGCTTATTGATTATTGGAGAGACTGGGTCTGGGAAGCAGACTTTGGCGAAGACCGTGCATAAATTGGGTCCGAGGAAGCGGGAGCCGCTAGTTATTTTAGATTGCCGGACGGTGCCGGATGATCTTGTTGAGACGGAGCTCTTTGGTCAGATCGCTGGGGTTTATGAGGGAGCTTCTGAGCGACTTGGATTGTTGCGGGCTGCCGGAAAAGGAACCCTTGTTATCGATGGCTTGTGGCAGGCTTCAGAGCTTGTGAAGAGTCGTTTGTTGACGGCCTTGCGTTCGCGTTTGGTGCGTCCATTGGGGAGTGATCAGGCGGAGGATTTTGACGCTCGGATTATCACGCTGGCTCCGGATGTGGGAGCTCACAGGCTGCGTCAGAATGTGTCCAAGTCGTTGTTTGCGTTGATTTCGGCAGAGACAATGACTCTGTCGCCGCTTCGGGAGCGATCTCAGGACATCGCCTTTGTGCTCCAGGACATGCTATTGAAGCTGAGCGCGCAGTCGGGCTCGCCATTGAAAACTGTGGAGAAAGAAGCCTTAGACGTCTTCCTAAAGCATCCTTGGTTTGGCAATTACTGGGAGTTGAAGAAGGCGATCTCCGATGCTTGGAAGTCGGCGGGGGGCAATGAAGTGATTCGGGTTGCGGACTTGCCGACCTTGGAGCACCTTACAGATTCTTCGGAGAGCGAAGTTTTGATAAAGGATGAATCGGTCTCTTTAAATCTGGATGAGGCGTTGAAGCGGACCCAGCGGGAGATGATTCTCAACGCGTTGGATTTAGCGGCTGACCGGGAAGAGGCGGCGACCTTGCTTGGAATTCAGCGACGCAAGTTGAATCGACTGATAAAAAAGCTCGATATTGAGACATGACCTCGGAGTGACGGGGTGGTGACGGGGTGTGGTTTCCATGGTGAATATGGAGGAAACCTGATGTCACATAAATGGATACTGCTTCTCATGGCCTGCCTGAGTCTTTGCGGCAGCGCTTGCCAATCAATGACCATACCTAAGAGTGTCAAAGTGGCGAAGCACCGTACGGTGTGGACGCGGCGCCCTGTCGTGGCTGGGGAAGAGCGCGAGTGGCGCAATCATTTGGTCGACGCCAGCACTATCTCGGTGGAGGATATGGCGCGTTTTATCAAGTTAGCGCTGCCTGAAGACGCGTGGATGCAAGCTGGCGGCGACTTCGAGGTGAAGGGCACGGTGATTCGGGTCAAGCAGACTCCGGCCTATCAACGGCGAATTGTTGAGTTGATCAAGCGCTTTCATAAGAGCCGTCGTCGAGCGGAGGTGACCGTGACGGTTGTCTCTGTCGACCGTGGCTTGGCGAACAAGCTGGGACCCTTGGCGGTCGCTGGGGGCGCTGGGGATGATTGTCACTTTTTTAAGGTGCCGCTGAGTGCTGAGTTTGAGGCGTTCTTGACGGATCGCGGCAATAAAGAGCTGTTAGTCTTGGAGCGGAATAAATTGGCTGCGGAGAATGGTCTTTGGGTGGAAACCCGGCACTTGCTTCGTTCGACTTATTTGAAGAGCGTGGATTTTAATGGGCGTTCCGGGGTCAAGGGGGGGCGAGGCGCTCAGGCGGTGATGTCGACCTTTGATGAAGGATACAACTTGGCGGTCTCCTTTCTCTCTACGGGGTCAAAGAGCGGGCTCTTAGGGCTTGAGATGAGGGTGCGTAAGGAGGTGGCGCGGTCAAAACTTCGGAGTGAGGCCTATGGTGGGAATACGTCCTTGGATTTGGAGCTTCCCCTTTTCCTGAATTATCGGGCGCGGGATATCGTACAGCTCAAAGAGGAGAGCCTTGCTATTCTTTGTGATGCGGGGGGTGAGCGAGTGATCCTCTATATTTTGACGCCACGATTTTAGCTTGACATAAGAATCGCTCTTGCGTGTCTTAAGGACGTCTGGTAAAACTTGCGGCTCACAAAATATGGCGATATAGCTCAGGTGGTTAG
>JARGOJ010001104.1:843-2910 GCA_029210225.1 Planctomycetota bacterium | reverse complement strand
CAGGACCAAATCAAAGCTGATGTCTTGGAGCACTTCGAGAGCGTCACTCCAGCTTTGAACACCAATGACGCAATGATCTATGGGAAATCCGGTCTCAGCAAATTCGCAAATCTTGGGGTCGCTATCGATGATAAGAATAACTGACATTTATATATTCTCCGCTTCTAAACAAACTCTACAATCGCAGAATAGCACTCTTTGCATGTTTTGCAATCATTTTTTGTTGCGATGGGACTGCAACAAAAGATCGACTATCGTTAAATGTTCATTCCGCTAGCGCCTATTATTTTTCTTAGCTCTATGAATTCTCGGCCCTTTTCCGGACGGCAGTTTTTCAGCGTACCACGCCTGAAACAAAGACCAACACTTCGTCCCACATCTGGGCACTTCCAGATCGGTTTTCAAAGGAACGCTAAGCGACCCAATTCAGCCTAAAGAATAGGGCGCTGAATACAGGTTCGTTTCCCAATCCATCCCAGTCAGCAGATAAAAATCAAGGATCACTGCCTCCTCTCTAAGCCCTCAAACATTGGGTGGAGAAGAAAAACTAGCTGAAGCCAAGAAGTTAAATAATTCTTTGTCACTACAAATAGACACTCGTTTTTGCGAAGATTGGCTATGACATTTGTATTTTGAATTTTCAAAGGCCAGGGCATAGCGACTCTGGCCTTGCCTCATTTGTGAGAATCATCGGCAGCCAACAAGACTATCGACAAAGGGCAGGACCACAATCTTCAGAACTTGCGAAGCTTCCGAGTTCCCCTAGGCGGTCCGTGACCTTAATATGAATCAGAGTTACCTTAAAACGAGTGGTAACAAGCTCCTTCCCTCGTGCAAGGACCGAGAAAGTCTCTATAATCGTTGTTCACGATTTTTTTGAGCGACACTCACAGACATAGAGGCGCCCCCGTGGTCGAGCGGATTGCCATAGTTTCAGACATTCACTCCAATCTCGAAGCATTGACAGCGGTCATGCGAGACATCGATCGCAATCGAGTCTCGAAGATCTTCTGCCTCGGGGATCTCATTGGATACGGTCCCAACCCCAACGAATGTATTGACCTTGCAAAAAGAAACTTCGACTTCGTGATCAAGGGCAACCACGATCAAGCGGTCGGCTGGAAGATCCCCAAAGTCTTCAAAGAAACAGCCGCAAAGGCCGCCTACTGGACCCGCAAGCGCGTCAAACCCAAGCTCACGAAGAACGCCGCGACCCAACAAAAACGCTGGGGTTTCATTCGCAAAATGCCCAAGACCCAGGAGCACGGCACCTGGTACATGGCCCACGGAACCCCATGGTCCAACCTCGATTATGTCTACGAAGAGTTCGAAGCCGCCCAGGTCTTCGACGCCGATCGAAGCAACTTCCGCGTCTGCTTCCTCGGACACACACACATCCCTGGACTCTTCCTTCAAGACGGCGACGTCGTGCACTACACCGATGTCGAAGACGGCATCCGCTATAAAATCGGCGCCGAGAAGGCCATCGTCAACGTCGGCAGCGTGGGGCAACCCCGTGACGGCGACCCCCGGGCTTGTTGGGTCCTAGGACGAAGCGACGGCAGTTTTTCATTCCGACGTGTCGAATACGAAATTGAAAAGACCGCGGAAAAGATCTACCGCACCGACCTCTGCCCCAGCCTCGGCGAGCGCCTCTTCGACGGCGAATAATCGTGCTCACTTCGTGATCTAACGCCGTCCTCGGCGCAACAAAGTCGCGAGAATCAACGCGATGTTCCAGGCGTCATCGTGACCCCTGTGATGCGTTCCCTCCAGCGGTAAACCGAGCAAATTCAAAGCTCTCGCCATGCCCTGCTCTCGCTCATGCCCCTCTTGCATCGCGAACAGGCTCTTCACGTTCATATGGCTCGGCCCAAAGGGATAAGAGACTCCGAGGTCCTTACAGTTTCGCTCGAATTGCCGTCGATCATAATCACCGTAACTCGCCCATATTCGGTCTCGACTGGAATACTCTTTCCGCAATATCTGGCACGCCTCCGCCAAAGACCCTGCCGATTCCAAATCACTGGGCTTCAAGGTTGTCAGCTCAGTGCAAAATGGACTCAC
>JARGOJ010001104.1:0-833 GCA_029210225.1 Planctomycetota bacterium | reverse complement strand
GAATACTGCGCTTTTCAAGGCGCTTCAGGGACGTCAAATCCAAGACGCATAAGCCGACCTCGATGATATCACTGCTCTCCCCCGCAGGAGGCGCGCCATCCCAACAGCTGGACTCGACATCGACAACTAAAACCTGATCTAAATACTTGGCCATTGTTCACTCATTTCCGTGATGCTTCAGGAGGATCTAAGCTCGCTGAAAATCTGTCTTTCGAAGAATTGTTATTGTTCGAAAGACCCTGAGTGATTCTCTATCTGTCGCTCTCAGACTGCCAAATGATGTCTTTATCCTGATCGATTAATACTAAGGCCGGTTTCCCCAGTCGCTCAGTGACATAGTATGTGCCGTAGTGCTTCTGATCTTCGTCGAAGAAGTTAAACATCGGCCGCCCCTCCCGATCGACGGACACCATAAATCGAGTCTTCCCAGCTTTATCGCAGAAATCCAAGCCCGCGTAGCTCATGACCTCATCCCCGAGCACCATCATTCTCATACGCTCTTCACCACCATGATCGTAGAACGCCCACTTGGGACCCTTTTCACCGACCGTCAGCAAAGACTGGACTTTACCCTTCGTTCCGGTAAAGCCAAGGCTTGGAGCCCCAGTCTTGTCAACCATCAACGCCGCACGGCTGATTCCGTCTTTCGAATAAAAGGTCATCGACGCCGTGCCGCTCTCGCTCACCGCCCAAGTCGAATGCGTCTTCTTATCGTCCCCAGCCAACACGAATTGTTTCGCCACCACGGTGTCAAAGCGCTTCGTTTTGCCGCGCCAGTTTTGGGTTGAAATATCTAAAGAGTGAAACGCCACTATCAAAACGATCAACAGCAA
>JARGOJ010001103.1 GCA_029210225.1 Planctomycetota bacterium | reverse complement strand
ATAGGAGACCCGAAAGAAGTCGTTCCAGTTTTAGAGAATTCCAAGAAGTAGCGCCACGCCGCAATTTCTAAAAGCATCATAAAAGGGGAGCCAATTGGCTCCCCTTTTTATGATGCTTCTAAATACTTCAAGGACGGATGTCCTTCAACCACAATGAATTCGCCTTACTCTGAAAATGACGTCTCCTCAGTCTCGGAGGGCATGTGTTCCTTCTTCAAAAATAAGTAGTAGAGGCGCCCTTCGGCGAGGGTGTGCCCCGCTAACTCTCCCGCCGAGTCACCAACACCCATGAAGACATCGCAGCGTCCGGGGGCGCGAATGGCACCTCCCGCGTCTTGATCGAGCATAAAGGAACGATAGGGACGTTGATTGCTCACTGGCAAGGGCGCTTCCATAAGGCAGAGTGAGGCTGCGGGAAAAATGGACTTGTCTGTGGCAATGGAAGCCAAACCTTCCACTTTCTCGTTGAGACAGCCAAATGGGCCACCTTCTGACTCCTGAAAGAAGATATACCGGCCATTTTCTGCTGCGAGGGGCTCGAACTCTTCGGGGTTGGCCTCGAAATACTCAATCATTGAACGGAGGTTAAGATCTTTCCGCTGAATCTTTCCCGCTTTGACCATCGCCAATCCCAGAGACTTATAGTCGTGGCCATTGTTCCCGGCGTATCCAACCTCCATTCGTTCACCATTTGTGAGTTCGAGGATTGCTGAACCTTGGACGCCAATCAAATAGGCTTCAAAGGCGTGGCGTAGCCAGACGAATCCAAGATTATCTAACTGACCGCTGGCCAGTAGAGTCCGTCGGTCTGGATAGTCAGGATTGATAGAACCGTCGCTTTGCTTTAAGCCAAGTGTTTTACCAGTCCTTAGATCCTTTACATGATTAGGAGGAAGACGGTGTAGCGGATAGCGAAACTCACTCGTCTTCTCTTTCGAGGCTTTGAAAATGGGAGTGTAATAACCGGTAAAGAGGACCGTGCCTTGATCGTCGCAACCCACTGAAGTGTAAGTGTCAAACTTGCGATTGACCTGGTCAATGACTTGAGCATCACTCATCTCAGACTCTAAGAGCTTGGCGAAGGCAGACAAACTCTCGAATGTGTGTCTGTGCTCTATTCCTGCCCGAGGATAGAAGGTCTTGGAGCTAGGTTTTTGGAGATAGTTCATGCTTCGCTTTGTCGCGGCCAATAGTCGTGATCGGTGGCGTAAAGCGCCAGCTAGATCGGGACGTTGACTTGTGTCGGCGATCTTTCTCAGGGCGAATTTCCCGGGAGGTAGGGGGCGGTAATAGTCTTTCTTTGGTGCGACTTGTTTGACTCGGCGGCCATATCGCGGGTTCGCCTTGATAGGCTCGTTGCTCGCGCAGCCAATATTAATGAAGAGCAGCACGGCAAAAAACGAGAGATGGCGTTGGATGGTCATTTCCGGCATTGGAGTCCCCTATGTTCTCGGGCCCGTATAGAATGCAATGAGCCCCGTTTTGGCTCTATCGACGGACTGCCATCCTTAGCTTGATAGCTCCATTATGAGATCTTCCTAAGGAGAGCCTGTTTCAGAACATCACTTGCTTGCTACTCGTAGTGTGTCGTCTATTGAGGCGATCTTAGTCATGCTGTAAAAGGACGGATCCTTTGTCTTCCTGCCTGTGGGCCGTTTTGTTAGACTACTTAAAAGAGGGCGGCATGATTCAAACTTTTGTCAAACGAACAGCCAACTCTCCCTTGGACAGCAGCGAGAGTCATTGGCGCAAGTTTTGCTTCTTCATCCTGATTGTGGTCGTTTGCCATCACAGTTTGTATTACACAGTCCCCACGACCCTCATCCAATCGCTCCACCAAGACATATTTGGCTACGGCGTTTTTCTCCTAACTATACTAGCGTTCTTCGTTCCGAGATTTCTACGCGGTGTATTGATCATTGTTTGTCTCAATGTGGGCATGAAGTTATTCTTGATCTTTCCATCATGGGCAAATCATGAGTTCTTAGAGTTCTTGTTGTTGTTTGGCTTGGCTTTCTCCGATCATTCGCAGCTCGAAGATCGGACCAATTGCCTCTGTTTTGCTCGATGGTTGGCTGTAATCGTCTTCTTTTCATCGGGCGTTCAAAAACTGCTATATCAGAGTTATTTTCGAGGTTCCTTTTTAGGCGTGACTATCGCCAGAGGAGGGAAACTCTCGGATTTCTTTCAATATCTGCTTACGAAAGAGGAGTTCGAGCGACTCCTGAGTCTTGGCGGGGTGGAAGGCACAGGACCCTATGCCATCGACAGTTCACTTTTCTTAGTCCTCTCCAACTTCGTCTATCTAAGCGAAATTGGGTTGGCGATTCTACTATTGATTCCAGGAAAGGCTCGATTGATTGGAGTCTGGGGGAGTGTTTTTCTCATTCTTGGAATTGAGCTGGGTGCAAGAGAGATCGTCTTCGGCTGTCTAATTCTGTTTCTGGTTATTCAATTCTCAAGCGAAAAGATAAACCGCATATCTTATCCAATTTTACTCTCGATACTTATAGGTGGAGTGACCTTGGCCAAGATCTTTCCCAGTTGGGAGCTCAATTGAAAAGTCGTTGGAAGGCTAACCTATTGGGAAGTCTGTTATTGCTATTGATACTGTGGCCGTTCTGTCACTATCTAATTGTTCAGTACTATCATCTAAACCCCTGGAGTTTTGCAGGGTGGGCGATGTATTGCATGCCGAATGAGTCGATCGGAATAGAGATGCGAGATGCGGAAACGAATCTGGGGATTGGATTGGACCCGACGCTTAGCACTAAACTAGTGCGATTCGCTAAAAATCGCAAAGATCTTGGGCAACTCAAACTTCCTGACAAATTGGCGGAATACGTTCTTCTTCATCGAGCGACACGTCGAGTCGTCATTCGAGTTGAACAAGTGGGCTTGAATATTGATAC
>JARGOJ010001102.1 GCA_029210225.1 Planctomycetota bacterium | reverse complement strand
TGTAAACTAAAGTCCCGCCACGCTTCTCCCCGGCGACCTTGGAATAGTTCATCGAGACCGAGCCCTGACCGACGATCTTCTTGTTTTGAAAGAGCGCCAAGCCCCAATCGCAGAGCTTAATCCAAGCTTTCTCCCTGTTCGCTAGGAACAGCGCTTCCAAATGGGCGTTGGTTATGGATCCTTCGGAATGGGCCAATGACTCGATTTCGTCAACCAACCATTGAGCCACGAGGTAGTTTTGCGGCTTGATGTCCTGGTGAGTGATGCCGATTTTATGAGCGACTCGAAGGCCCCTGAACATTTGCTCAATGATCAACAAAGAGGCCAGGGGTGAGAAACGAAAGGGCTTTTCCGAGGACTGGCGAAAGAGAGGGGAGTCTAAAAACTGCCGGGCATCGACGCCATCGACAAACTCCGAGACAATCACTGGAGTCTCACCGGGACCATCAACAACCCCATAGACCGCCACGCAATTTGGATGGTCAATTCGACGCGCCATCAACGCTTCGTCAACGAGGGCCTTTGACTTTTCTGCCTTATCTTGACTTGCGAGGACCTTGAGAGCGACATGTTGACCGGTTTGGGGATCTTCTCCCAGATAGACGACGCCCATTCCCCCCTCACCGATTTGCCGAAGCACTCGATAAGGACCCAAATGGGACTCAAGAGGAATGACAGGGTCAACCATGATTCAACGGTCTCAAGAACGAGGAAAGAAGGAAGCGGAACGAAACTCAATGTGCTGTCGACACTGACATTGGAGCGTACTCCCAACACTCAAGGCAAAAAAAGAATAACCCAAAGACACCCTTTCGTTGCATTCTCTCCCATCCCGCCACGACCAACGCCAGCTCTTTTTTCCTTGAGGTCCTTGTCCTGAAAGAGCTTAGCCCTCATCCATCCTCAGAACGAATTCCCAAAGCTCAGTCTTTTTTCCCCGGCCGGGTGTCATTCAGCTTGCAAAACTCCTGGTGAAATTTGTGGGATTGGACATAGATTAAGAAAGGGCCCTCTGAACTGGACCCCAGGTTGCATCCAGAGTGATGGCGATCGCAATGAGGCGCCATAAATTCACCGCTCACCGATCCGGCGTTGACCTTTAACATCTCGGGGTCACGACTTCTGACACGGACGAGCTTAGCCTCGTTTGCCGTCCAATCAACGCCCATCTTCCGAGTGGCCGGTCCGCCACATTCACAGCAAAGATCCGGCACTCGAAAATCGTCGACCAGCACCGCGCAAAAGACCGGAGAGCTCGCCACGAAATCCGTCGGGACCTGCCATATCCACAGGCCCTTCCCCATACAGTATTGGCCGCAGCTGTCGCAGAGCTCAGGGGCGTGCTTGATCTCCTCTCCATGGACAAATCCCGTCACCCACTCCCCGCAATGAGGGCAGGTGGCTTTTCCTCGGGCATAGAACGCAAAGAAAAGCAGGAATAACGCAATCAAGGCCGAAGTCCCTGGACAGATAAACATGCAAAGGAAATTATCGGCCCAGTCTGAATCCGCAGAATAAGTGAAGCCCCAGTATGTGCACGCGCCAAAGATCACAGACATGACGACGCCGAATTTCATCTCCCCAGGGGGGGCCGAGGTTTTAATCAACTCCGTCCGTCCCTCCTTCGGATCGTATAAATACTTGTTCGGATCCTCGTCTTCGTCTGCGCTTGTATCAACAGGCTCAGCCTCAAGCTCTGGAGTCTCCGCCTCTTCTAGATCTTCCGATTCTTCAACGGCATCGAAGGCTGAACTCGACAGGGCGCTGTCGGGCTCGGTGTGAGCTTCGGAATCTATCTCAGTGGACACTGGAGCAATGGTGGTTTCGGGCTCGAAGAAATCGGCGTCAGACCTGTCTGAATCGGAACTAGGGATTGGCGACGGGCTAGGATCAGGCTCGACCTTCTCGTCCGTCGCGCTGTCTGGAGCGTCCGTTTCCGACTGAATCTTAGGGCCCTGTAAAAAGACGGGGAGGGGGCTTCCATCGTCCTCACAGTGGAGAACTTCAACGTTGTATTCGCGATAACAAGACTCACAGCGATTGACGATGAGCTCCGCGTCGTCGTGAACACAGTAGATTCCTAGAAGAAAGCCCCGGCCGCATTTTGGACAAAATTTCATGATGCATGTCTTCTTCTAAGAGCTGGATCACTTTCGAGATTGGAGGGTGCATTGTCTCCATTTCTATGACTTACAGAAGAGTGGAAACAAAGTCCGGACAATTTTGTATGGAAATCTCCGAAACGGCTCTTAACTAAATGGGTCAGATCCCCGGATCAGGTCAATTTCAAAGAGCTGCAAAATCAACGCAGAAGGTTCTTTTGGAAAAACACTGCCTTCTGCGAATGGATAGAACTCTTAAAGGTCGCATTAGAAAGAGAAAATGGGATGAAGAAGACACTGTTGACGACATTTATGTCCGCAATCATGGGATTTGTCGGCGTCGCCATGGGACTGGTCTTTTTGGGTGAGAAGAAGGACCAGGGAAAAACCAGCCCAAATACAGTGAATGAAGCCCTGAGGAAAGAGATCAAAGGCCTTCGCAAGAGCATTGACACTTTAGAGAAGAACAGCAAGCGCTTGGAAGAGCAAGTCGCCCTCAACACCAAAGATCGCCTCCGTCCTCCTCCCCCAGCCAAAGCCGTCGAGTTGCCAAAGGTGCTTCCTGCCGGGGACGCGGGGATTCAGGCCCTCGCCAACAAAATTCGCGACCTCGAAGAGAAAATCAAAACGGGATCCAGTCGCCCAACGACCATCGAAGATTTTGAAAAGCAATTTGCCGCCGCCTTCGCCGCAAAGGACGGACAAGCCGCTTGGAAGGCCATGACAGGCATCGCCAAGCTCAAGGATTTTCAGTCCTTCGTGCAGAAGTGGGGACAAATGCGCGCCAACAAATGGCTCGGGCTTGATCAATGGG
>JARGOJ010001101.1 GCA_029210225.1 Planctomycetota bacterium | reverse complement strand
GGGCTCCGCCAATCCGCCCAAGCGGCCCAACAAGCGCTCAAGCTGCTGGGAATCGACCGCCACGAGACCGGGTTAATTCGTCACTTCATGGCCTTGAAGAAAGCCAAGTCGGCGACCCCGCTCCGGCGCAGTACCAGCGCGCCGCAGATTAAGCGCTCGAAGTCCGTCGTTCACGCGGAAGATAAGAATTCGAGCCTGATGCCCATACTCCTGGTCAGCGCCATCGTCCTGGCCCTGGTCGCGATTCCCTTCCTGAAACGTCTTAAGCCCCCAGGCAATGACGAGGTGGCATCTTCTAAGACGCCCTCAGCCAAGAAGACCATCGAGTTCACAAAGCTTGGAGAAGACAGGAATCCCAATCCCAGAGAAAAGCGCCCTTCCATACAAACTGCTGTGCTTGAAGAAAACAAAGACCCTCGTGAAGAGCGCCCGACAAACGTTAGTGATCTTGAGCCGGACGTTAAGACCATTGGAGAGCTTAATAAGACAGCCGCTCGAAAGAGTCGCGGGGTCAAGCTCCTCGAAGCCGAATCCTTCGTAAGGCAAGCCCTCGCTGCTCACAAAGAAGAGAACAGCGAAGGCGCTATGGTGCTCGCCGGGAAGGCGAGGCAAGTCTATCAATCGCTGTCTTTAGACAAGCGCACCAGGCAATGCGAGCGCTTAGGCGCCGACCTCAAAAACTATCAGAAGCTCCAATCGACGCTCTTCCCCGAAGCCATCACGGGCAAAAAAGGCGAAGCCTTAAGCCTGGAGCAATTCAAAGGTATGAAGATTCGCGTGGTCGAAGCCATTCCTGGGGGCGCCCGCGCCAAGCTCAGCGTTGGTGGTAGCACCGACTTAATATGGAAAACAATGTTTCGCGCCGATGTTTACACCGTCTTAAGCAGCGCCTCCCTTCCTCGACCTTACAGGATGTCCCTCGCGACGCTGGCCCTGCTCGAAGGCGAAGAGGTCGCTCACGGGCTCTTTAGAACACTCTGGAATGAGCTCCCAGGGCACAGAGAAGAGATCAGCAGTCGATTGGCGCTGGTGCTTCGCCCTGGAAGCGACGGTTTCCGAATTCAAAAAGGCCGCTTTGTCCCCGACGGCCAAGGAACAAACGCCGGCGCGCCCCTGCTTGTCGCCGGCAAGATCCATGAAAAAGACAGCCCCGTCAGCGAGAGCCCCTCAACTCCCAAGTTCGACAAGGTCGATCCTGCCGTGCCCTATCGCGCCATGCTCGTCGCCATTAAAGATGGCAAAGCGGGGCTTGGCAGTCAGTGGAAGAGCTTTAAGAAGGCTCATTGGGGACAGCTTGAAGAGGCGCAACAATCGTCTATCAAAGCGGCGTTGAAGAGGGGCCACGGGCGCAATCTGAAAGAGCTGGATAAGGTGATTCAAAAAGCCAGCCGGGTTAAGGTTGCTGGGAACGCGAAGCAGAAATTGAAAGAGCTTCGAGATTATGCTCTCGCCGGGATTTACGACAAGGTCCTATACCCCGACGCCAATCACGGACGCGCAGGGCAGCCCGAGATAGACAAGCGCGTAGAGGCCCTCACAACACTCTGGGAGCGCGGTATGGCCAAGCTCCGAGGCATTCCGAAGGCGCGTAAACTCAAGGCGAGCTTGGCGCGGTCGAAGAGCTTAATGATCGACGCCGGTTTTAACGTCGACGATCCTCTCTTTCTGACCAGCTTTAAGAGCATCACTGAAAACTATCGCTATTGCACCGGGATCTCAGCCCTCGACGGGCAATTGCGGCGCCGGGACGGACTGCACTACGACATGCAGGTGCTCGCTTTTAACAAAGCCTTGAAAGGTATCCCGGGGGATTGTCGCCAGCAGGTGAGGATTCTCAATGAGTACCGCATGATGCAAGGACGACACTGCTTAGCGATCAATCTAAACCTATCTTCTGCTGCTAAAAAGCACTGCGCCTGGATGCAAGAGAGCGGCACCTTCTCTCACACGTCCAGCCTCTCAGGCTTGAAAACACCCAGACAGCGAGCCAAAGCGTCGGGCTATAAGTCGCCCTTCGTCGGGGAGAACATCGCGAAAGGTCAACCCAGCGCCGGAACCGTGCATAAAGCATGGTATAACTCGGCTCCTCACCATCGAAACATGCTTGAGAAAGTCTACTACGAGATTGGTGTGGGCCATGTGGGTCAACATTGGACGCAGCTCTTTGGTGGCGGTCGCCCAACATTAAGATGATTGACGCTTCTCCGCTTATCTCTCGGGAACGCGAAAGACACTGGATCTTTTTGTGCTTTTGAAATTCGCCCTGATACTCGTCTTCTCCGGCCTGGTCCTCTTTGTCTTGTCGCTAAGAGCCGCGTCAAAACAGGACTTCGTCGCTGTCGAAAGACTGATCGATGGCTTCAGCCAGCGCCTCTTAAAGAGCAAGGGAAGCCAGGGCTTTCAACTGCTCTTCCTCTCACTACTCCAATCAGTAGGCTGCCTCCTCCTGGGCTCAAAGGCAAACGCAGCCGCAGAGAATTGGGAGCAGGACAAAGAGACCCTCTCCAATCGCTACCAGGCCTTGGAAGCTCTACTCAATACCAATTCATTCGATGCGAGCGCCCTCAGCACCGAGTTTGCGAACTGGCAAACGCTCCGCAATGACTGGGCTCTCTCTCTCATTCAAAATAACAACCTGCTCAGCCCTGATGCCTCGGAGAGAGAAGTGGCTGATCAATTCGCCCGTTTTATGCTGCCAGAGAAAGACAGCCCCTATACTCCGACTGAGACGATCACAGAGCTTCCGGTCAATTGGGATAAACACTCATGGAATGAATTGCAAGAAGGCGCTATGCGTCTTGGCAACCTGCGCTGGGCCTTCACCGACCCCGCGCTCATCGAAGCGGACATTCGTGGTTTGCTCGACCAATCAACCCTCATTTATCAATCACTTGGCCCCAGCTTCAGCCTCTTGAGAC
>JARGOJ010001100.1 GCA_029210225.1 Planctomycetota bacterium | reverse complement strand
CATGGCCGAAGCCATCTTTCAGAACAGGCTCTTCACTCGGCGTCCCGAGCTCTGCAACCCTTTCTTCGAGGCCTATCCTCAATGGAAGCAGGCCGAGTCTCTTCAATTCTATGTCTTATTGTGGTCTGAACGGTTGGAGGACAAAACGCAAATAGAAGAAGCCCTCGAACGCATTGAGGCGAAGGGCTCATGGCGGCATTGGGGTGTCGATCAGGGTTTAAACATCCCTCGACTCTGGCTTAAACTCGGATTTGCCCACCGAGCTCGGCGCGCCTTAGCGCGAAGCCAGACCTACGGACGGACATGGCGGGGTGAATATCGCTTTGAGCGCCTCATACTCTGGGCCGAGATCTTTGTCGCCTTCAAACGTCCGAGCCTCGCCAGAGAGGCCTATGAGCGGACCATCCAAGTAAAAGACGGATACTCCGGCTATCAAGATCGCCTCGAAAAGCTGAGAGCAGACTTGTCTCATTTGTTGGATTCGACGGGACTTGGAGTTCTGATAAACGCCGACGCGGCCTGACGGATACTCATGTTCCTTCCCCAAGCTCCCGCGCATTCTAGGATAGGTAGGACAGAGGCCTTTTTATCCGATCCCATCTTGAACCGCCAAAGGTCCTAGCGTACCATCCTCAAGTCCGTAATTTCTTTTCCGGACTTGGCTTGGAGTCTTGGAATGGCCCTCTCAGGAAATCTCGCGGAAATCAATCTCGCGAGCGTCTTTCAAAATCTTGAACAGAACACCGCCACCGGCACCCTGACGGTTTCAGTGAACAAGCGAACATGGCCTCTCTTTTTGGAGCAAGGGCGAGTGGCCACGGTTGTACCCGAAGACTGGATCAACTATTTCGGCCCTATCCTCGCCCGATCCTCCGACCTCAAGCTCGACGACTATCAAAAAGTCGCTGTGAAGCTCCGTCGAGGTCAAAACCTACTCACAACACTAAAGCGCCGACGCCTCGCCGACCGAGATCAATTAGATAGCACCCTGCGCTTTCTCCAAGAAGAATGTCTCTACGAACTCTTTCAATTGCAAACTGGCGAATTCATCTTCGCCGCCGGTGAGCGTTCAAAGGAGGTCTTCCCTCCTCCCTTCGACAAGATAAACCTCAAAATCAACTCGAACTCAATTCTCATGGAAGCTGCCCGGCGCAGCGATGAATTGGGTCAGCTTCAAACCTCCCTCGGCTCACTCAAAGGCGTCTACGTTCAGTCACCGGACTATCACGGCGACGTGAGCACTTTTTCTCCAGAGCACCAAAAGCTGCTGTCATTGCTCGACGGCTCCCGAGATATAGAACGCCTTTGTCGCGACTCTGGCTTCGGCAAATTCCAAACATGTGTCATGGTCGCTCAGTTTCTTGAACGACTGACAATTATTCCTGCACGCGCCGACGATCACGTCCGCTTCGGTGATTCTTCAAGAGTCAAGGGACAGATTGACAAGACGACTTTTCACTATCAACGGGCCTTAGAACTGCGACGAACCGATTCCCGTACCCGGCATAAGCTCGCTGAGATCCTCGCCGAAGCAGGGCAGATAGAAGACGCCGTCACTCAATACAAAGTTCTGGCCACTCAGCTCGTCGACAGCTCCGACTGGAAAGGCGCTGCAGAGGCCTATCAACGGGCAGCTCAACTCGCTCCCAAAGATGTCTCTTTGTTCGAAAAGCTCTTCGATATCTACAAGCAAAACTCCGATTTAGAAAACGCGAAGAGCTCGGGAGAACAACTGGCAAAACAGTATCAAAGCCTATCGCTCCACGAGAAATCTCAGCAAGTCTTCCGCGACCTCCGCACGCTGTTTCCAATGGATGCGATTCAATACGAGCAGGGCATCGCTCACGCCTATGTCTCTATGGGAAAAGTCCCTGAAGCGGTTCAAAGTTTTCATAAGGCTGCCACGGACGCGCTCTCCCGTAGCGAAGAAAGCCTCGCGGTCCGTTTCCTCGAAGAAATCCTTAAGATCGACTCGCAAGATGCATCTGCGACCGATCTTCTCCAGGACATTGTTAGTGGTCAGCGGGAGCAACGACAGAAGCGTTGGAAGCTCGCTCGCCGCGTTGTTGTCTACCTCATATTGTTTCTCACAGTGCTTGCGTGGGTGGCCTACGACAACGTCGCACGGCAACAGCTGCACGTCGTTTCAAAGTTCTGTTTCGAAGACGTCGAACGGGGCGATTTTGACGCCGCATCCACGCGCCTCATCGAGTTCCGTCAGAAATATCCCTACACCATGGCCGACTTTCACGCCGAGTCCTACCAAACACACCTCGCCGAACTCGGAAAACGAGCGGTTCTTCGGGAAAACCTGGAGTCAACGAAGACTGACGACGACCACTGACCCCGTCACTAAGCCCAGGCCCAATCGATAGCGCGACAAACTCAGACAGCTCAAAGCCAAGGCAAGTTCTTTGTGCTTTTTCTGTCCTTATTCTTAAAAAGCAGCCTCTCTTATCTGTCGCCGCCTTTACACGCCACAGATTCATTCACCCATACCGCCAATAATTGGAAATATCTATGTTCGAATTGACCTTTGATCGCGTTGAAGCCACAGAATCACAATTGATCTGCATTGGGGCCCTCGCTCGTGCGACAGTGTCTCTCTCAAAAGGCGGAATCTGGCACTTTTGCATCTCTGGACCAAACGCAGAGAAAGGTCCCTGGGTCGCGACTGTGTCGGGTTCTCTCCCCCTGACCGTCAGTCACAAGGGAAAAAGAGTCATTGTTGAATCAAAAGAAACCTCCGCCTCCCTCGAACTGTCTCTAGCGCCGTTTAAGTGGTCCATTCACGGCACGCAGTTTTCCGTCCAGCATAGCGAAAACAGGACCAAGGATGGGCTCCACAAGCGACGAAATTTGACGTTGCTTTGGGAAGAAAACAACAGCCGCCGATACTATGGACTGGGAGAGCGGACTGGTT
>JARGOJ010000058.1:4107-17676 GCA_029210225.1 Planctomycetota bacterium | reverse complement strand
GAGGACCTGGAGGGGGACAGCGGGCTTGGCAGGATCTGCATTGGGGAGGGGGAGGGAGAGTTCTTTCTCGATTTCTTCAAGGCGCTTGGAGAGGAGGAAAGGGTTGGGGCTGTCTTTTGAGATCTGAGTATTAATGATGATCTTGCACTTTTTGCCCTGTTCGTTTTTCTCTTCGAGGACAATGATTTCTTCGGGGACGCTGAAGAGGCTATTGGGCCAATGTTTCCAGGCTGTGTGTTCCTTAGAGGATGTCGCGGCGAAGGCGAATCCGGCAAAGGCGAGTGGGGGTGGGGAGTCGAGGGGGGTGTCGCTGACGATGAAGCGTTGGGCTTGGAGCTTGACTTGTTCTTTGTGGAGTTGAGTGAAGCGATCGGGGCCTTCGGCTTCTTTGGCGAAGAGTTGACCGCGGGCGAGGAGGCTTAGTTGACGCTTGGGGTCGTGCCAGGCGATGAAGGATGTCTTGTCGTGGTTTTGTGGGAGGGCTCGCCAGGGATCGCTGTTGGTAAGAGGGATAGAGACGATGAGTTGGAGTATGCTCTTATTCGCAGCGATGGCTTGGTCAATGCCGCGACGGATCCATTGTTCACGATCTTGTGAACAACTTGCACTCTCGTTAGAGGCTTGTTTTATTTCGGATTTCATCGCCACTCCAATCTTGAAGTTCTCGCTCTTGTGAAGAATGATAGGCCTCGTTGCCCAAAGTCACAAGAGTTCCCTGGTCATCCCTACGAAGGACATCCCTGCTCATTAGCTAGGATTGCCATGAAATCTCCAAGCAAACGCCTCGCCAAAGGGCCGAGAGTTTGCGAAATTTATCGCGCCTAGGAAAGAGCCGCTTCCCTTTTTTTTTTTTTTGACGACGTGAACAAAACGCCCATGTCCCCAGGGAACATTGACGAGGCGACCACCCCCGAGTAAAGTCAATTCTGTCATGAATGAGAACGCTGACATGAAGTCCGATATCGAAACGCCACCCCCAGCCAGCAAGCCCCTGGACACCCTGTCGAGGCGCGTGCTCGAAGTCTGCAATGCGTCCGGCGAGTTCATGGAATATTGGGGCTTCAGGGCCATATACGGACGTGTTTGGACCGTCCTCGCGCTCAGCCGTGAACCCATGCCCCAAACAGACATCGCAGAGATCCTCAACGTCAGCCGATCAAACGTCTCCATGAGCATCGCAGAGCTCACTAAATACGGCCTGGTCCGCGCCATCGGAGACCACCGCAACGCTCCCTACGAAGCCGTTATGGACGTCTGGCCCACGATCTCCGAGGTCCTTCGCTCTCGCGAATGGATGCTCGTCGAATCCGTTCGTACAGCTCTGGAGGCTGCCATTGACGAAGCCGAAATCGCCACCGCGAACGGACTCCATCACCCCTACGATGTCGAACGTATGCGACTCTTGCTCTCCATGAGCGAAATCGCTCAAACCTTCCTTCGAATTCTCATGCGCATCCGCATGCCTCAATCAACACGAGGCCTTGGACGCTGGGTCTCTCGGGCTTCGTCCTTCATCAAAACCATGGGTGGTCTCGCCTCTTAAGCGCTCACTTTCCGAGCCTTCGGATGACCTGACTCGCTTCTCCAACGCTCACATCTCTCCGTGTCGAATCTTGGAAAGAGACGTCCTCAAGCAAGGCTGAAGATCGCTCGTTCACCAAGAGGCCATAGTCCCCGTTTCTATTGAATATGCAGCTCGTAAAGCGGCCTCGACTCCGGTTCAACTTCACCCCAGAAGCCCCCGATTTCTCGAAGCGGCATCGCTCTAGCTGAACCCGACTGTTCTCGAAGAACGCTCCGTATTTCTTCGCCTTCAAAAAGGAGCATCCTTTAAACTCGCCCAGACTCTCCTCGCAATAGACCCCATCCTCAGGGCTCCCGCGGAACTGGCAAGACTCGGCGAAGACAGCGCTCGCCCCCAAAATCTTGACCCTTACACCTAGGAAATCACAGCCCTTCAGCCGGGCGTGACAGCGCTTTGAAAACGTCAAGTCGCTCCCTCCAGAACCCCGGAAATCACAGTCCTCGAAGCGAGCCTCAATCCCCGTAAAATTTTGCTCCAGCTTCTTCCACTGAAGCATACAGTCACGAAGCTCAATGTAGGGGCGTCCAGGGCTCCCTTTCTCATGCTTCTCGAAACGCCCGGGGATCGGTGAGAAGCTGAGCGGCGCGTCGAGCACGCAGTTGCTCATGAGACACCCGCTGCCCTGAGGAATCGCCAATAGAGGATCCTCCCGAGACGAACGAAGGGTCAGGTTTTCAAGAGTGAGAATCGCTCGGTCTAGGCTAAACACTAGCCCCGACTTCGGTTCAAGGATCACCTCATCTCGTGTGCCCGTTCCAACAATCTTAACTCCCATAGGAATCTTAGCAGAGACCTTATAGCGCCCCGGTTTCAGGCGATAAACCGTCCCGAATTCGTCGCTCGGCTTCTTTAAGACCTCGTTGAGGTCCTTAGCTCCCCCGGAATCTGGCTCAACGGTGAGGATCTTGACCTCGTTCAGTCGGTTCGAGGGGCCAAGCCCATTGTTCTCGAAGTTACAATTCACAACGGTCGCACGGCCTTCATCCTTTTTCGGCGACACTCGAAGCCCGTAGCCCTGATTGTTCCCAAGAAGACTGTTCTTCACCAGCAATCGGGACTGCGTCACATAAATCCCCGATTTATAGGCGGTCTCTTTCTTCTCGTTGTCTTTCGCATAGTCCAGGCGCTCACAGCCCTGAATTTTACTGTTTGACAAGAACACCCGACTAGCCAAGGTGAACAAGAGCCCGTGGGCGATCGCGTTGCGGACCTTGATCGTGTCGGCAAAGACCAATCCAGCATTCGTCTCAATGGAATAATCCCCGTGATCAAAGAAGCTGAGCTTCGAGTAATGCCCAACTCCTCCTCGCTGAGTGATCCCTCGCCCCTTCCACTTGTTTAAGGCCATACCCGTCACCCAAATGCTGCTCCCTTGCCGCCCCTCGATTAATGACGGACGTCGGAGGTCGAGCAGGCCCTTGCCATTATCGATCACATTTAGGTCCTGAAAGCGCCCAATCGCTGCCTTCAAGGAGATCAGGTCGGCATCGAGGTTCCGTAATTTCTCTCGCCGTATCTCACAATTTTTCAAGTCAAGGATCGACTGGCTGCGGGCGTTGGGAGGCGCCTCTAGGGCCCGAAAACCATGGCTTCCAGAGATAACAACGGTCGAGTCCTCAAGGCGGAACCGTCCCCCATAAACGCTGGCGATCGAGGCTTTTGTCGTCGCGTTCGTATGCCCCAACTCGACGCCGACAACCCTCACCGAAGCGTCCTTAACCAGGATGAAATCACCATCTCCGCCCTTCCCAAGCAGCCGAGTTTTATTCCGATTGCCAAGGGCAATGATCTCGATGTCCTTATTGAGCTCCATGGGAGTGGTGTAACTGCCTTCCCCAAGAATGATGCGGCTACCGTGAACACACTTTTGAAGCGCTCCAGGGAGCTGGTTGTGACTTCTTGGGCCCTTGGAACGAACGAGATACTGTTGGTAGAGAGTCTCAGAGACATTGCCTGCGGCGTCCTTGACGAAGAAGTCCAAATCACCCCAGGGTCGAGTTCGCTTGAGTCGATACTCAAAGCTTTGGCCGTTCACTTTGATCTGATCCAGATTGGTCGAGAGCTGACACTGGGCCTCGGAGAGACGACCTCGGATCACCACCTCCGTTGCAGTGATGTCCCGTTTCGGATCCAGGCGATTGAAGGTGATCACCGGGGCTGTCAGGTCAACAATGACTGTAAGCGCAGCCTCAGCGCTGACGTTTCCTGAACTGTCAAAGCCTTGAAGGGAAAAGCGATGTTGGCCCTCGGGCATCTCGACAGAAACTTTGAAAGCTCCCTTTTCTATTGGGACGAATTCTTCGTAGGCAAAATCGCTGAGGCACTTGATGAGAACCTGCTCAGGATTCTCATCTTGCAAACGTCCCTGAAGGAGGACTATCGATCTCTGGGTGTAATAGCCTTCCTTGAGGCCCGGCCTTAAGCTTTTGGCAATTTGCAAAACCGGAGGCGTGGTATCGCTGAGTTGATTGTGAAGGATTAGAGCGAGGCCAAGAGCGAGGAAAAATGCGATCCCGGCGAAGATCGGTTTTGTGGAACGGCTTTGCTTTGGGAATAAGGGCGCGGATTTTCCACTCTCCAAGGCTTGAAGAATCTGCGCCATAGTCGGGCGACGCTCACTCTCCTTTTGGAGGCACGCTTTGCAGAGATCGTCGAGCCAAAGCGGAATCGAAGTCGTGATGCTCGAAGGCGCTCGCACCTTCTGAGTCATCAGCGCCTTATAAATGTTCATGGGGGTTGCGCCTTTTATCGGCGCTTCCCCTGTCAGCGCATAAAAGAGCGTCGCGCCAAATCCCCAGACATCAGATTTTTCAGACACCTTGCCAAACTCGCCCTTCATATCAAGCTGCTCTGGGGGCATGTAAGCCGGGGTGCCGATCGTTTGGCCGGTTTTAGTTAGCTCGTCCTGAACACCTTCAATGAGCTTTCCCTCTTCGTCTTTGAGGGCGGAGACCAATCCAAAGTCGATGAGAACGGGCCTCAGGCTGTCAGCATCGATGAGGATGTTCGCTGGCTTGAGGTCGCGGTGCAGCAATCCTTGATGGTGGCAATAGATGAGCGCTTTAGCGAGTTCCGTGAAGATTCTCACCATGAGGCCAGTATCAAGCTCTCCTTCCCGCAGCTTCTCCACGACGAATTTTTGCAGGTCGGAGCCCTTCACGAAGTCCATGACAAAATACGGTTGCCCCTCGCTTTCGCCATAGTCCTTCATCACGACGATGTTGGGGTGACGCAGTTTGATAAGCGCCGTGGCCTCTCTCTGAAAACGAGACACTCCAACGACGTCCGCACGCTTACTATTGATGACCTTGATAACGACGAGATAGCCCAGCTCTTTTTGTCGCCCCAGATACACGACTCCCATGCCGCCTCGGCCAAGCTCCTTCTCAATCTTATATTCTGGATGTTCAAAGGCCTTCGAGGGAGTCCCGGGGGACTGGGAGGACGACCCTGAATCATACTGACTCCCTGAAGATGCTGGACGGGAAGGCGGGAGAACGGTGAGCAGGGCGTCGCTGCTTTGAGGAGAGCTGGGGATGGTCGTGAGGTCGTGGTGAGAGCTTGCGCTTCGACGAACGCTCTGCTCCGCGCACTTGGCTCTGGTATAAGTCGCCTGCTCTTCTGTGAGCATTTGTAGGGCTTGGAGGGTGGCGCAGAGGTCTATGTGGGCGCTGCTTTGCGACCAGGCATAGGTTAATTGCTCCCGTGTTAAGACGCGGTTTTCCAGGAGCCATCGGCCTTGCTGCTCGTTGAGGGACATTGGGCCCTTAGAATCTGCTGGGAGTCACTTCGAAGAGTGACTGTACAGAATCTTGACGGTCGGGGCAAAGCCTCGATGACGCCGTCAGTCTTGGGGGATGACATCCATATCGAGGGCGATGTCCATGGCCCGGGCAGAGTGAGTCAGTGCCCCGACAGAGATTCGGTCGACCCCTGTTTTGGCGACGTTGGCGACAGTGTCAAGGTTGATGCCGCCGGAGGCTTCAAGCGCGGGCTTTTTCAGACCGTCTTTTTTGCACTTCTCTTCGACTGCTTGGACAGTTTTTGTCAGACCCTCGACCCCCATATTGTCGAGAAGGACAATGTCGGCCTGAGCGTCCGTCGCGGATAAAGCGCCTTCGAGCGTGGTGACTTCGATTTCGACGAGGGTCCCCTTTGGGGCCTTCTCCCGAGCGAGCTTGACCGCTTCTTGAACTCCGACCTCACCGCCCATGAGGGCGAGGTGATTGTCTTTGATGAGGACCTGGTCGTAGAGACCCATGCGATGATTTGTTCCACCACCGCAAGCGACGGCATATTTCGAGAGAACTCGCCAGCCCGGTGTTGTCTTACGAGTATCGAGGATCTCGGCGCTGGTTCCTTCGCAGAGGTCGACGAAGCGCATGGTGAGAGTCGCGATCCCTGACAGTCGCTGCAGGAAGTTCAAAGCGAGACGCTCCCCAGCAAGGATCGATCGGGCCCAGCCGGAGACAGACGCGATGACATCGCCCTTCTTGAGGCGATCTCCATCGTCGACGTTCGGCGAGAACTTCAGGCTGCCATCGACCCGACGAAAGACTTCCTTGGCGATCAATATTCCAGAGACAATGCCGTCCTCACGGGCGACGATGACAGCGTTGGCGCGACAGTCTTCTGGGGTGATGCGGGCTGTGACGTCGCCATGGTTACCAAAGTCTTCTTCGAGGGCAATGCGAATGATTTGGTCAACGGAGGGGTCACGGATGAGTTGTTGGGCTTTGTAGTGCAGCATATTTCTTAGCTCCAGGGTCTCGCGTGATACTTGTTAGCGAACAATATAGCGATTTGTCAGAACGCCGCGAGTCGCAAGTTCTTCCAAACAAAGGAATTTTCCCCAGGAAAATCGTCGGGAGTGGGCCTACTAGCAAAGCGCGTCGGAGGTCGACTACCACTGAAAGGAAGATAAGGATTGTCTCCTCTTAATTCTTTCCCAAGCTCGCCTTTGGATCTTCAAATTATGTCAGGTCAATCGAGGCTCTTTGCCACTCGAAGACTCAAGCTAGAGTCTCTCGCCGCCACGACGAAGTTGCCCCGATTCGCCGATCGGCAATCAGGAGCCGTCGTCAGCCAACTTCCTCCTCTCGCGACCCTCAGGCTTGGGTCCCCGGAGCGAGGAAGGGAGCTGCTTGGACCGTTGCGGTAGTCGCCAACCCATTGATCTTGGCACCACTCCCAGCGGTTCCCGGACATGTCAACCAAGCCGAAGGCATTCCACTTCTTTGTTTGGAAATGCAAGGTCACCTCAGCGCTCTTCTCTTTAAGTTGATTCCTGTTCTCTCTGAACCATAAATACGCTGAGTCAATTTCTTCGCCCCAGTAATACTTTGTGGTCGACCCCGCCCGACATGCATATTCCCACTCCGCTTCACTTGGTAGTCTTAAGCCGGAGCCAGCCTCATTGAGCCACTCCTGGCAATCGGCGAAGGACACCGCTTCAATGGGGAAATCACTGCCCCGGACTTTGCGCGTGTCCTTGCCGCCTATCTTGTCCCAGCACGCTTGACGAAGCTCAAATTGCCCCAGCAAGAACGGTTTGATAGTGACTTGGTGCATGGGCGTTTCATCGTAGGGTTTGATTGAACCCATTGTATAAGCGCCGCCCGGAATGAGATTGAGAATGAGCCCGCTTTTGACGTGCCGGAAGCTCGCGATTCGGTGAGAGATTCCGTTGCAATCATAGGTCTTCGTTTCAGTCCATTGATAGTTGGCCCCGAGTTTTTTGCCGACTTGCTTAATGACCCAGTCTTGCTGTTCCTCATCAGTCTTATTCCACTGCAAACGATCGTTCAATACAGCCATTTCTGAGATTTTGAAGCTTGGTGAAACTGTGATTGTCTTTGAACTTTGCCAACCCGCCTCGTCCCGTGCAATCAAAGAGACGGTGACCGCTTTACTAATGGCGAGAGGCCACTTGAATTGAGAGTCTTGAACTGGAACAGTGGTTCCATTGATCGTCAGTGATTTTAATTGGGCCTCATTGATTTGACCACTCAGAATGCTATTGGGATTGAGTCGAAGCCGTCCGTCATGCTCTCCGTCAATTTCAATTTGAGGCGGGCGGTTGTCGAGGGTCAAGGAGAGGCTCTCGCTGTGATTTTGTTCGCCAGTTTTGACGTCGATGTCAATGGCGTTAAGCCCTTCCTTTAATTTCAAGAAAAGCTGGAAGACTCCGTCTTTGTCAGTTTTTGCGCTCGCTTGAAAAGCCTTCGCGTTCACTCGACTATGAGGGGTGGTCTTTCCAATGAGCACAATCTCTGCGGTCTTAACGAATTGACCGCTGCTGTGAGACTTCAATTGAAAAGGAACATCGACATTCCTGGCGGCGTTTTCTTCCGGAGCAAGAGACGTAAATCCGGGAAGCCAATCGAAGAGATAGGCAGCGAGAAATGCAGTGACTAGCAGAGACGCAATCCCAAGACCAAGGGAGAGGCGACCTCTCCTTTCAGTAGGATCTGCTTCATTCTCATTGAGCTCTGAATTCCTTTGTGAGTTGGTCTCTTTCAATTTTTCAGCAAATTGCGAGGCGTCCTTTTTTACTTCTAGCTTGGTACTTTGGCCAGAGAGCTGGGCCGCAAAAAACTGCGCCAGGTCAGCTGCGCTTGGACGATCCTCCGCTTCCTTTGCGAGGCAGGCATCGACCAAGTTGTAGAGTTCGGCAGGAACCGTCAGCCCAGGTCGTTGATTGAGTGGGGGATGAGGCTTGACCATGATGGCCTGGGCCAGGGCAGCTAGTGAGGAGTCGCCTTGAAATGGACGTTGACCGCAGATTAACTCGTAGAGAATCACTCCTAAAGACCAAACATCTGTAGCGGGGTAAGCGCGGCCATCAAAGGCTTCAGGCGCGCCATAGAGCGGCGTGTAGCCTCCTTCGAGAGACCTCAATGACTCGGTTTCTTTGGCTAATTGTGACGTGCCGAAATCGGAGATCTTTAAGACCTCGTCGTGAACGAGGATATTGTCGGGCTTGAGATCGCGGTGAACCAGTCTATCCGGTTTAAGGGAATGGGCGGCCGCGAGGGCGGAGGAAATCTCCCAGCCCCATTGAAGAACTTGGCGCAGGTCAAAGGGCTGAGTCATTCGGTCGGCCAGGGACCCGCCGTTGCAATACTCCAGAACCATATATGGAACGGTAATGTCATGGTCAATGACCTTGACCACATGATCGGATAAGGCCATGCGAGCGGTCAGGGTCGCTTCGTGGGAGAAGAACTGCCCAATCTGCAGCTTGGCCCACGACCTCGCTTGCTCCGCGTTGAGATCGTCGGAGAGCTCCGGGTTGTTTTTCTTTCCGGCTAATTTTGCGTAGCGCCCCAACAAGGCCTGAGTTGGTTTTTTGATCGCGACGAGGCGTCCGGTTCGCCCCGGCTCTTTTGAGCTGGCGTCAAAGGCGAGATGAACAGTTCCAAAGGCTCCGTCACCGAGCTTCTTTAGGAGTCCATATTTGCGTTTGTGATCGCCCGAGGAGATGAGGCTGAAACGCATATTTATCGGAGCCCAGTCCGGGTCTTCGGATGCGCGGCAGGGAGTGTGATTGTTTAATTGGTTGGCGGCGAGGCGGGCAAAAATCTCTCGGGTGTCAAGGAGCCCAGCGCCTTGAACCTCCCACATTTGATTGTTGGCATGATTTATCTCGGGCATTTTCAGGGCTCTCTCATTGCTAGGAGGACCCAATCATAAGGCTCTAAGAAGAAATTCCAAGAGCCCTGTCAGCGCTGTTTAAAGTCGAATTGTTTCGATTATTGGCTTAGAAAGGCCCGATCTCGCGGACTTTAGGGGTCGCTTTCTTGCCCTTGCCGTCGACTTTTTTGGCGGGGCCTTTCTTTCCTGGCTTTTCAGTCAGAAGAGCGACAATTAATGCTTTGAGCGCCTTCTTGTCTTGCTTTCCGACGGATAAATGCCTTACCTGACCCTGTTTATCAATCAAAAGAGTCGTTGGGAAGCCCGCGAAGGTCGGAATTTGGTCGATGAGTGGGTCGTCGGCGAGACCAGACGGGTAATTGGCCTTCTTTAACTGCATAAGTCGCTTCACCCCGGCTGCTTTTTCGCCTTCGGCGCCTCTCTCGTAGGCGAGTCCGACTATCTTGAAGCCATCCCCCCGGAGTTCGCTTTGAAGGTCTTTGTAGATGTCGATCATATCTACGGAGGGCTTGAACGCGGTGCCCCAAATATCGACGAGTAAGACCTTGCCCTTACTTGCCTTCAGCTCAAGCGCTTTGCCTGTGACGACGTCTTTCGATTTAAATTGGAATTTGAAGAGTGCGCCTGCTGAGAGCTTTGTTCGGGCTTGTTCTACTTCGGCCTTGTGCTTCTTCAGGTAGCTTTGTAAGCCTGAGCCCCGCTTCTTCTTAAGCCACGCCTGAAAGGCGGGGAGTTTTCTGAGGGGCGCTAGGTCGGAATCCGAGCTTAAGTGATCCCAGTCTTTGAATCCTTGCTCGACCGAGGTGTTTAGTGCTTTGAGGGCTTCTCCAGTCTTACCTAAGTGAGTGAGACAGCAGGCACGGTTGTAATGTGCTTGCACCAAGACCGCGCTCTTTGCTTTGGCCGGAACGCCGTCCTTCTTGCTTAATTCAATGGCGAGCTTATAGGAGCGCTCGGCGAGCTTGTAATCTTTCGAAGTGAGCGCTTCGTTGCCGAGCTGCATGGCCCGGCGAAGGTCGGTCAGGGCTTTGTCTTGAGCAGAGACAGTTTGAGTCGTGCCCAGGGCGAGCATGGCGCAAAGAGTGAGAGTTGCAAGGCGCATAGAGTTCTCTTTCCTCAGGGATGCTTAGACAAATAGAACGCCGGTATCATCCTCGCGAAAAGCTCGGGGTCCCGATTACTTGCCGTGAAATTCAGGGGCTCTCTTTGCCGAGAAGGCCGAGACGCCTTCCATAAAGTCCTCAGAAATGACCGTTCTTGCAACCCCTTGTGTCTCCATTTCCATTTGGGTTTCGAGTCCTTCTCGGAGGCTCCGGGTGACTAGCTGCTTGGCTTCGGCGTACGATTTAGTGGGTCCGACAGCGAGCTTCCCAACCAAATCAGCGACCGTCATTTTGAACTCATCGTCGGGCAAAACACGGGTGACAAGACCGATTTTCACCGCCTCGCTCGACTCGACCTTGCGGCTCGTGAGGAACAGCTCCATAGCCATTTTCTCGCCCACTGCTCTTGGCAGCAAGTAGGTTGTGCCGCCGTCCGGAGACAAGCCAATCCGTGTATAAGCAAGGTTGAAGCTCGCGCTTTCGTTGGCCCAAACAATGTCACCGGCGAGAGCAATGCCCACACCTGCTCCGGCGCAGGGGCCATTCACCGCAGTCACCACAGGCTTGGGCATGCGGCGCAGCTCGGCGATGAGCGCGTGGAGGATTCCCGCCGTTTCTTTGGCAATGACCGCAGGGCTCTTGTTTGGATTCGCCAAGGCTTGCCCCAACATATCCTTCACGTCTCCTCCCGCGCAGAAGGCCCGACCTGCTCCGGTGATCAGGACCACACGAATCTTGGGGTCGGAGCCAACGGTGATCGCGTGACGGTAGAGAGCGTGAATGGTTTCGGCGTCGAGGGCGTTCAGACAATCGGGGCGATTGATCGTGATCGTGGCGGCATTTCCATTGACTTCAAAAAGAACTTTGTCGTTTTCACTCATCGATCCATTCCCTCGCTACAATTGTGCGCTTGACGTTTCAGTTATGATTTCGGCGCGCCGCCGACGCTTGGATTGTGAAGATCATGACGCGAAGCGTCAATGGCGGAGCGCGTAAAATCGATGTTTGTTTAACGATGGTCCCTTGAGAGGCCGCTCTGACGCCTACAGAGAGACGGATGCATATCATGTCACGAGTCAAAGAGCTGATCGACTTAAAGAACCTCCAGGCTGCGCTCGCGGAAGCACAGGTTGAGATCGTAGAAGACCCTGACAACGTCGAGTTGCGCTCGCTCCTCTTCGAGCTGCTCATGGTTGAGGGGACCTTCGAAAAGGCGCTGGAGCAGGTCGATGCCATCACCCGCTTGGATGCTATGGATAAGGACGTTCTCAAGTTCTTTCGCCGCTTGATAGAGGCCGCAGAGAAGCGGCGCCGCTTTTATCAGTTGGGCGAGGGAGCACCGGGGAGCTTCGCGCAGCCGCCAGACTATGGCGAGTGCTTCATGACCGCCACGGTTGCCCACGCCCAAGATCGTCCGGGAATTGTTGCGGACTGCTTGCAGGAAGCGGACCCTCCGGAAATCTCTGGTCGCTTGGTGACGGTGGAAGGATTAGAGGTTGAGTTTAGCGATTTTGAAGATCTCGCTGATTTACATGCGCCTTTTTTACCCGCGCTGGTGCCTGGAGAATTTCTTTGGTTACCCTGGGAATCCATACGAAAGCTAGAGTTTGACCAGAGCAGTGAGAGATCTTTATTTGAGACAATTTTCCGTCCGGCCAGACTCCAACTCCAAATCGATTCGTCCCATACTCAGGATTACCGAATTTGGGTTCCCATGGTCTATCACTATAATGGACCGGATTGGGAATTGAAGATGAGTGGGGACCTCCACTTAGCGAAGACGGAGCAAGGTTATTCTCTAACTCGGGGGTGGCGCGTTTTGCGGGCCACCATCGATAATGAGGACGACGATCGTTTGTTCGCCGCCCAAGGAATTAAAACAATTGAGATAGACGAGAGAAGCGAATGATTCAGTGTAAAGATTGTGAGTTCTTTGAGCCTGATGCCTTTGGAAACCCTGGCTTCCGCTGCGATCCTTTCCGAAATGTGGTGGAGGAAGCTTGCTTAGCCAAGTGGCAAATCATCCAGCTCAATCAGATGCTCGCCGCTCACCAAGCGTCCACAGCCTTCCAACAAAAGCTCGCGCCCCTTCAAGAGAAGATGTTCAAGATCGTCTCGAAAGAAGTGGATGAGCTGGAAGAAGGCGAGTCGTGGAAGAACAACTATGAGGACGATGAAGACGAGGACGAAACAGAATCTTGGAGCTGAGCCCCGAGTCTGATCTGACTCCTAAAGACTCTGACTTAGCGGCTGACGCCGATCCCGATAACCCCACGCCGGACTCCTCTTGGACTCCCGTCAAGTTCGTCATCGCCTTGGTCTTGGCCATCTTGCTCGGAGGATCAGGGGCCGGCTTTGCCCTCGTTTGGCGCGGCGATCTTGGATTCAAGAAAAAGCCCTATAACCCTTTGCTCGCTTCTCTGAAAGCGGAGCCCAAGGCGCGTCTAGGAGCGGACATCTGGGTTCGTTTTGAAGTCGTCAATCAATCGAGCAAAGCTGTGCCGATCACCGACCATACGGGTCGCTCCGAGCGTCAGGATCAATACGACGTGCTGGTTCGTCCGCTCGCTGAGAAAGAAGCCCTGCCTACTCTAGGACCGGAGGTGAAAGAGACGAAGGGAGCTGAGGTGAGAGAGACGAAGTCTTTCGAGCCGATGCCGATCATCTTGCTCCCCCCTGAGAAGAAGATTTCATGGCGTTTGAATCTCGCCCGCTATGTCACGATCACTAAAGCTGGGCGCTATGAAGTGACGATCAGCCGCCATCCTTTCCTCGACCAAACCCGTGTTGAGGCGCCACCTATCATCCTTCAAATTGACTAGGCTTCGATCCGCTCAATCTTCTTGGATTCCAGGATTGAATTGGTACTCCGTTTCCAGTTCGGTGTCGGCTTGGGATAGAGCTTGTTTTGGGGATTGAAAAGAGGCTTGGATATCATTGATTCTCTGAGCGCTACTGTCGAATTGTTCGTAGGCCAGGGGGTTGATAAACCTTGGGTTTGCGCCCGTCAACTGACGAATGATGCGTAATACGTGGCTGTGAGAATTCTCAACGAAGAGCCGGATGGCGCTTTGCTGGCCTGCGGCGGCGCTCCCAGCGATAAAGACATTGGGAACGGAGGTCTGCATAGTGTTTGTATTTAATTGATAGGTCCACTCGGAACCTCGGCTAAGCTTGACTGCGCCGACGTCGTCGATGAGCTTGGCATCCATGGTGTAGCCAATT
>JARGOJ010000058.1:0-4097 GCA_029210225.1 Planctomycetota bacterium | reverse complement strand
GAGTTGTTTCCCCAAGCCCGTCAATTGACTCTTCATGTATATTCCCGCGGGGGTCATGTGTGTTGGTACAACGCGGGTATAAGAATCAATCTTATGATTTCCAATGGCCTGATTGAGTTCATCGAGGAGCCAGGGTTTGACGGAGCCGTTGTCGAAGCTGGCGCCGCGATAACAGATTGAGACCTTGCAACCAGCGCGGTGACAACGAAGGGCCGTTTCTACGGCGGAGTTTCGCCCGCCAATAACAATCACTGATTGTCCGGCAAACTGCTCGGGATTGTCGACCCGGTGATGGACTCGGGGGCCATCCTCTCCTGGTATTCCAAGGCGTCGGGGGGTGTGCATGTTCCCAATGGCGAAGATGATCCCGGAGACCTTGTAGCTGTGAGGAGGCATGGGGCTGGTGAGAATGAAACCATCTTCTGTGGGTTCAATAGCGCTAGGCTTTTCCCGACTGCGCAGCTTTAATTTAAAGTGTTGAGCGACCTTGCGAAGGTATTCGACATATTGCTCTTTGCTTGGCTTTTCGTCCTCGAAAAATGGGAGGCCGCAGATTGCGAGAGTCTTGCCAGAGGAGAAGAATTGTGTGCTCTTCGGATATTGAGCGATGGTTTGGGCTGGGGCGGCGGCTTCGAAATGAAGATAATCCACGCCAGCCGCCTTAAGGTTGACCGCGATCTCCAGGCCGATAGGACCTGCGCCAATGAGAGCAATAGGATGCTTCATGGTCGGAGTTTAGGAGTTTTTATCGGGGCGTGGCACACCGAGGTCGTTGGCGAGGGTTTCGGTGTCGAGACCGTGATCTTCTTGGCCATCTAGGAGGTCGAGGCGTTTCATTTCCGTGACGAGTTGTCCTTTTGTGGTCAGGCCTTTTTTGATGAGAATCTCAAGTAGGGCCCGGTTCATAAGGCTAAGGAACAGAACATCTCCTTCGAGTTCGGCGCGGGACCGATTGGTCGTTGGATTCTTTCGATCGTTGTGTTGCTGTTCGAGGTCTCTTTTAAGTGCAGTGATATGTTGTAGAGTCCAGGGATCCATAGTATCTCTCGGCTTAGCAAGCGGTCTATCGAAGTGAGTCAACTTGGAGCAATGTAAGGGATGAGCCTCGAATGATAAAGACCAAGGCTCAATTTCCCTTTACAAAATTGTCATCTACTTGGGGTCTGACTCGGGAGTGACAGTTTTCTTGACGTTCTCCTTGCTCTCTTCAGACTTAGCGGCTGCGTTCTCCGATGCGTTGTTCGCGCTCTTCTTCACGCCGCCGAGCTTTGCCGCGCTGGTGTCGTAGTCGTTTGGTTGCGGTGGCGCGACGATACGCTCCTTGCTTACACCGGAGCCTTTTTGCAGAGTCAGCTCGACCGCCCCTGGATAGAGTTGGAGACCGGATCCGGTGAGGAAGTCGATGCCGAAGGCGACGAATCCGGGAATGACGAAGAAGATGAACCAGAGCAAGTTAGGCATTGTTGTCTTGTTGATGCCGACTTCGAGCTCAAGCTCACGGGTGATGTAGCCCTTCTTGGAGACCTCGAAGACGAACTCTTTATAGAGCGGATCGCTGCGATCCCAGCGTTGCACAGGAACAGTGCAGGGGGTTTGGCCCAGGACCTTGCCTTTATGGGTGATGGTGGCTCCGGAGGGGATGGTGCGGAAGTCAATGGTCTGGAGGGGACCATCGATGACCGTGGCGCAGCCAGATCCAGCGATAGCGACAGATAAGAGTAGGCAGAGAAGCTTTGTTCTCATTTTAATGTGCTCCTGTATAGAGGATTCCTGAGGACTGGAAGGAGACCCTTTTTGAATGGCCATGTAAAGACATTATTGGAGTAAAAAGATTGACCTTTGATACTGGGTTTACTTTTGAAATAGCCAGCGTCCTTGTTTTCCTTGGTTCCATCGTTCTTTGCACTTTTGTTTGAGGGACATGATTGCTTCGTTGTTCTTGTCGACCTGTCAGCTATACCTTGGGACGAAGCATTGTGGCGATAGACTGAAAATTCGGGCTTAGCAGCGATTCCAGGTCTGCGAAATTGGATCGTATGCGTTTGCGACGGCGTTCGATAGCTTCAGGCTTGTCGGGAGCCGCCGTTAAAGTGGCTAGTTTTGCGCTCAGCATGTGAATCATGAAGGCGCGAAACTTTAGGAACAGTGGGAAACACTGAAAATGCTCGGCGGGAGTGGATCGAACCGCGAGGTAGCCTTTTAGTAGATTGGCAAAAACGAACTCGGTATAGACTTTGGGATCAGTATCATCGGGGGGGAGGAAGGTATACAGCATGATGGCCAAATCATTGATGAAATAGTGAAATTCGCAGTCGTCAAAGTCGATGAAGACCAGATCTCCGTTGGCTTTTTGAATGAGGTTGCCATCGTGCGCATCGCTGTGAATGAGTCCATATAGGTGGGGGACTTGAGGGATTCTATCGATGTCTTCAATCAATTTATTGTAGGCCACGATAATGTCCGATTCACTCTTTGGCAGTATGTCGGCAGCCTGATAATCGACATTGCTATGAATGCTTGGACGCTTAATGACTGCGCTTCCGCTGGTAAACTCTTCGGAGGCATTGTGAATGGTCCCGAGGGCTCTCCCAAGCTGTTGAAGTGAGGCTTCATCTTTGTCGACGTCTTCAAAACAGCGGCCGTCCACCCACTCGAAACAATAGCCGAAGAATTCATGGCCCTCTCCGTCGGATATTGCGAGGACACGATTGGCTCCGGGAAGAATGATCGCATTGGCGACGGCGCAATTCTTGGAGTGAAGGAATTGAACGAAGTCAAGCTCACTCTCAATGGTCGATCGGTCAAGGCGTGAGGAATGAGATATCTTCAGGACGACATTTTGATTGTCGACCTGTCCTCGGAAAACATAGCTGCTAAAACCATCAAGATCAGTGAGAGTTTTGTCGTTGATAGAGAAGTGATCACAGAATTGCTTCTTGATCCTTAGACTAAAGAGTGGATCGCAATTTTGAATCAATGATTTAGACACGTGAGCCCCTGGCCATTGAAAACGCCTGCAGGGCATTCTCAAGTTAAATTCAAATGGGAGAGGTGCGCATTGTTGATAGTGAGGAAGAACCCCCGCTTCATAGACCTTCGTTCTTGCTTTGTCTGTTCTCATTCATAAAGAAAATAGAAGTTTAATGGAGTGTCTGTATTCACTACTTACTCCGAAGATACTCGCGATATTCGTCAGTTTGCCGGAGCGGTTTCGTGAGTGGGTTTACTGGCAACAGTGATTTCTTATATCCATTTTTTACCATGACCTTAATCTCTTTGAGGCCGTCCTTCGTTTGTTTCGCGTTTAAGGCGAGGAGGGCTTTAAAGTAGTGGACGGAGATAAGCTCGTTCTTTGTTGTGAAGTGGGAGAAGTCACGTTCCGCTTGAAGGGGATGTCCAAGCAAGCCATGGCAGTATCCACGAAACAGATAGGCGGTTTTAGCTCTCGGATCAAAATACAGACAGCGCTCGGCTTCTTTGAGAGCCTTCCGTGCGCGACTCTTCTTGAACTCCAAATTCTCACCGATATCGACGAGGGAATCGACAATGTGAAAAAAGGCACGGCAGCAATACTTCTCAGCGTCAGAGATGTCAAATTCTTTGGCGGGGGCCTCAATGAACTCTTCGATCCCGGTTTGGCTTAACCAAGCGCGTGCGTCGAAGCTGGTGTGTGCGTAGTTGGGTATGAAATCACAGCTTCGAGTGAATGAGCGGCTCTTCATGAGAATGTAGCCAAAGGCATTGGATGCTCGCAGCGCGATAATGGCTCGGAAATAGCGGATGTCTCCGTTGTTAGGGCTGATTTGTAGGGCCTTAATCAATTCCAGGCGTCCTTCCCGAATATGATCAATGGTCTTTGTATCCATGTGACTCGCGCCGCGAATGGCTTTGACTCGCTTGTCGAGTTTTTTCTTCAAGGCCGAGAAACGCTTATTTCTATCTTTTTTGGCCGCTTCTAAGGTCGTTGTTAGTTTGGCATCCTTGCTGATTTTCGCCAATTCAATACGCTCGCTGTAGAGTTTATAGGTGTGACGTTTTTCATATTGATCAATGACCCTTAAGGCCTCGGGAACCTTCTTCTGCTTGATCAGCGCGCT
>JARGOJ010001099.1 GCA_029210225.1 Planctomycetota bacterium | reverse complement strand
CGAGTCCTAAATCACAGACCTTCGTTCCTGATCCCTCAAACTCTTTATATTCGGGATCACGGGTCAAGCGCCCGATCAAAAAGACTTTATTCAAGTTAGCCATAAATAATCTCCTTACATTGCTCTTCGTTAATTCAAGTCGTTCTTCCTGAATAGCCTTTCAATGGATTTTCGGCATGTGGGACGACATTTCGTTAGTATCGTCATCAAAAAAATATCATCTTTTATGCCATCGTCGACCCTAAAATTCGTTTTTTATTAGGTTTTTTGTTTTAACCAATAAAATACCTATCTATAGACGAACATTTGAGCGCTTTGGTTTCCTAGAAGATAGAAAAAATAAGAACTTCTCCAAAAATCAGGATGACCATGGAATTTCATATTCTCAACATGAAATCAGCCCTGCAAAATCGCCCCCTGAAAAAGGTCCAGGCACCTAAGCGAGCGGCGGTCTGCGCTCTGCTTTCCTTCACGAAACCCTATTCCTTATTAATGATTAAGCGCGCCGAGCATCCCCTCGACCCGTGGTCGGGACATATGGGCTTGCCTGGGGGACGTTGTGAACCTGAAGAGAGTGATCTCGATGCGGCGATCCGCGAATCGCAGGAAGAATTGGGCCTTGAACTCAAGAAAACTCAGGTCCTTGGCAGACTGGATGACGTCCAAGCGGTCGGGCATGGACGGGTCATTCCCATGGCCATCGCGCCCTTCATCTTCTACTGCAAAGACCAACCAAGAACCATCCCCGACCCCCGTGAAGTCCAAGAGGTTCTTTGGGTTCCTTTAGATTTTCTCCGAGACGATGGCCAACTGAGCACCACACCTTATACCTTCAAGAATATCGAGCGTGAGCTTCCCTGTTACATCTATCAAGAACGCAAAATCTGGGGATTAACCTTCCGTATGATTCGAGAACTTCTCAAATATCTTCCATAATGTAATACGCGAGTCTCGATGCCTAAATTCATAGATCGAGCGTTAGACAGTGAAAAGGTTGCGGGCCGTGTCTGAAGATAAGAAAAACAAAGCCATCCAAAACGACTTGACCGTCTTCGATCCTCAGGACATGGAAACCATCGAGGTTGAGAAGGACTATCACAGTATGGAGACCGCGGTGGTTCGCAAAGTCCATGGTGGCCAGGCGCTGTTCCCGAACGCTGAGGAATCGTTCCCCGATGAAGACTCGCTCAGGCTCCTCTGCTCCAGCGCCCGAGTAAGCAGCGTCAACACTCTCTTCGAAGACCGTGTGGATCAAATCGGCGGCCTCGGCCCGGAAGGAAAAACGAAATACGACTTCTCAGAGATCTTGGGAAAAGGCGGGATGGGCCAGGTCTTACTCGTGACCGACAACGATATTCGACGCCATGTGGCCATGAAGCTTCTTCTCCCTCAACATCGAAAAAATCCGGACCTCGTTGAGCGCTTCCTGGATGAAGTCCAAATCGCCGGGCAGCTCGAACATCCTAATATTCCGCCGATTTACGATATGGGCTCCGTCGACTCCGAACCGTTCTTCACCATGCGTTTGGTTGAAGGGGATACGCTGCTCGATGTCTTAAATCGTTTGCGTGAGAAAGATAAAGAGACCGAAGAAGAATACACCCTCGTTCGCCGTCTCCAAATCTTCCAACAGCTCTGTATGGCGATGGCTTATACCCACGACAAGGGCGTCTTGCACCGCGATTTGAAGCCCGCCAACGTGATGATCGGAGAGTTCGGCGAAGTGCTCATCATGGATTGGGGTTTGGCCATGCTTATCGCGGCTGTCCCCAGTGTCAAAAGTCACTCACGGGCCCGTACCAACGCGGGGCGGGTGACCACAACGAGGATTGGCTTTGGAGATACAACGAGCAACAGTATCAATGGAACTCCGGCGTACATGTCTCCAGAGCAGGCCAAGGGCCAGAATGACCTGCTCTCTCCAAGGTCAGACATCTACAGTCTCGGAGTCATGCTCTATGAGCTGCTCTGCCTCCAGGTTCCGCTTCGTGGGCGAACAACCTTAGAGACCATGCTTCACGTTGGGAGCAAAATACCTGAGCCGCCGAGCGTCACGGGTAAGGCTGCAGGAATCGTCGTGCCCGCGAGCTTCGATGATATCTGCATGAAGGCCCTTGCGAAGGATCCCGCTGATCGCTTCGAAAGCGCCATCGCTTTTGCCGAGGAAGTTCAAACATATATAGATGGTAGCCGGGAGCGAGAGCGCCGCCAAAAAGAGGCCGCCGATCACATCACCCGAGGTTATGAGTTAACTCGGTCCTACTTCAAAATTCGGGCGACTATTGAGCAAGTGCGTCGTGAGCGCGAGAAGCTCAAGAAGCGAATTCCTTCCTATGCGCCGCTTAAAGAGAAGACCGTTCTCTGGGAATACGATGTGCGCCTTGACACTCTTGAGCAAGATCGAGCGAGATACTACGAAGCCGCTCACGACATCTTCGATGCGGCTTTAGGAATCAACCCGGACGGTCGTCAGGCTCGGGAGGCCAAGGCCGATCTCTTCTGGGAGTATTTTGTCTTGGCGGAGGAGAGAGGAGATCGTGAGGGAGCGAGACACTTTAGGGCGCGAGTCGAAGCGTTTCACGATGGGAAGTATGAGCAACGCCTGAATCATGCGGGTACGCTCTATTTGAAGTTCTCGAAGATTCCGGATTCCTTGTCGATAACGGCTTTGGAAGAAAAAGATCATACTCTCCTCCGGCAAACAAAACGGGGCCTCGACCCGAAGACTAAGACCATGGGCGATTTAAAGCCCGGTCATTACATCTTAAAGGCCAAAAAGAAGGGCCAGGCGACCTTGAGGATTCCGCTTTTCCTGAAGCGAGCGGAAGACCTCGTTTTAGAGCCGGTCTTTTATCCGGAAGACACGGTGCCTAGTGGCTTTGTCCTTGTTTATGGTGGAGTCGAAGAATGGCCAAGGCGATCAGTAAACT
>JARGOJ010001098.1 GCA_029210225.1 Planctomycetota bacterium | reverse complement strand
GGTTGTAGTCGTCGAAGGCTTTCTTTGGGTCGCCTAAATCTTCATAGACAGCTCCACGATTCAGATAAAGCCAGACAAATTGATTCGTGATGGCTTCGGCCTTATTGAAGAGCGCCAGAGACTCCGTCAATTGACCATTCAGCATGGCGTTGGTGCCATCAACAAAGAGCGTGAATTCGTTTTGGTCTCCACGTTCACGCGCTATTTTATTTAATCGTATGAGTGGCTCAGTGTAGTGAAAGCCCAGGCTCTTCGAATTGAGTTCGATGAGGTGCAACGCAAACAGTGCCTCATAAGCTGGGGGATGCGCTTTGACGGCCTCCTCTAAGAGCAGGCGCTGCGCCCTCGTGGCTTTAGCCTCTTCGTAGAGCTTTGCGGCCCGAAGTAATTGTGGATAGCCTCTGTTTGATAGTTCTAAAGCTTCGTCAATCTTGTCGGTGAGCGCGCTCTTGCTGCTGCCTCGACGTACCAGATCCTGAGCCTCATTGAGCAATTCGGCGGCTCGTTTTGCAGTCGCGGCCTCGCTCTTGGCTTTTTGCTCTTCAACCTTTGCGACGTCAAGCTGCTCTGACGTTCTCTCCGCTTCATTGAGGGCGCGGCCAAGAACTCCGGTCATGGCCAACAATATCGAGGTCATGACAATGCCAATCATCAGAGACGGTCGTTGCTTCACGACACGTACGGCGCGTTCATTCATTCCATATTGATAGCCAGCAATGGGCTCTCCGCCGATCCATGACTTTAACTGCGAAACAAAGACTTCAGCGCTTTCGGTTCGTTCTTCCGGATCAATAGCCGTTGCGTGAAAGGCGATCCAGTCCAGCTCTTTGGGGAGCGTTGAATCCACATCCCGGGGCATATCGATCTCCCCGGAAGACAGCGCGATGAGCTTGGCTGCCCCTGACTTCCCTGGGATGGCCGACTGGCCTGTGAGAATTTCAATGAGAATGATACCTAAGGCGAAGACGTCCGCCCGACCGTCGCAGTCTTCGCTGTTTACTTGCTCGGGAGCGGCGTAGCCTGGGGTTCCGAGAAAGGCTCCCGCTGTGGTGAGTTCTTGGGGGAGGTCTGAGAGCAGCTTCGAGCCCTTCATGGTCGAAAGCAAATCAAGCTCTTCCAATTCGCTCTCTTCAGAGTCTTTGGAGATGCCCCAATCGATGACCAAGACTTCTCCGAAGGCACCAATCATGATGTTGTCGGGCTTTAGGTCGCGATGGACGATGCCCTGAGTATGAGCATAGGCGACGGCCTCCCCGACCTTTGCGAGGGCCCCGACAAGATCGAGGACCTGGCCTCTGGGACAATCATTGTCGTGCATTTCGTCAATTCGCTGGCTCAGAGTCTGGCCTTCGATTAATCGCATGAGGAGGTAAAGTTCGCCGCCAGCGGAGCGTCCGGCTTCGAAGACAGAAGGGATGGCAGGGTGTTCAAGGCGGGCGGTGATTTTTGCTTCCCTGAGAAAGCGTGTTTGAGAATCCTTGCAAGCGTCGGCATTGGAGAGCATTTTCAAGGCGGCCAAGCGTCCGAGGCGCTTATCTCGGACTTTGTAAACGGCGCCCATGCCCCCCTCACCTATTTTTTCAATGACCTCGAAGACAAGTCGGGCGTGAGGAGCGAAGAGGGAATCTCGGGAGGCAATGGCACCATAGTAGGTTTCCACGTCGATGGCAGAGAGCGTCCCAGTCTGTGGGTAGCGGCTCGGAGAGCTTTCGACGTTCAATGTCTTCCCTCGTCTAATGATTAGATGTCGATGAAAGATGCCGTTTCCAATGTACGGGTTGGAAAGCGTTGTTTTGCGTAAGCGTCTAGCAAGGGGTGCTTTTTGTTTGAGTTGTTGTTTTCAGCCTAGCAACTGTCCACTTTTGGTGCAAGTTGAACTCGCTGCCGCTGTCCGCCTCACTTTCGGTCTCTTCAAGGTCGACTCGAAGGGCCCGGCGGGCATTGGTGCTGAATGGTGACATCAACGGTTGGAGGCCAGTGCGTTCTCTTGGACTTTGTTCTGGGGTGCTGACTTGTTTTCGGCGCTTGATTCCAGTTTCACGTCAGGGCGATGGGATCTCGGCTTCTCAGTCAGCGAAGAAAGAACTTTGAGGGTCCGCCTTGGCTTGGAAATTTTTTTTGTTCTTATTTTTGCTCCAGCTTGAGGCGCAAAAATTGACAAAGGACGCCGTCTCTTTTTTGAGAAAGCGTCCTTTATATACGGAGAAAGAGGGATTTGAACCCTCGGACGAGTTTCCCCGTCATCGGTTTTCGAAACCGACCCGTTCGACCACTCCGGCATCTCTCCGCCGCGAACTATACACGGCGTTCTAGGAGCCGTAAAGACCCCTTTTTTTAGACTTTCCCGACCGCCCCTCTTCTCCTTGCTCTTGCCGCGCTCAGGGCTTTGGGATAGTCTTTGCCATCGAAAAACGGATCCTACGACGAATGGGCACCACTTATGGATTTGGCGACGACTCCAAACGAAATCGAACTTCGAAGTTCAGACAGAACTCTTCGGATTTATTGGGCGGACGATCACGCGACGGTCTACAAGACTCGAGATGTTCGCCTCATGTGCCGCTGCGCCGGTTGCGTCGACGAAATGACTGGGAAGCCCCTGCTCGATCCGGCGACTGTTCCCGACACCATTGAAGCGTCGAGCATCGAAGAAGTTGGAAATTACGGAATACGAATTCAGTGGTCTTCAGGGCATAATACGGGCATCTATACATGGGAACGCCTGCGCAAGAGTGACCCGACCCAAAGCTCCTAATCCCTTAATCACCCGAAGGGAAACTAAGACACCGTGATTAAACTTGTCGGACTAAAGAAAAAATTTGGCGATCGTCAAATCCTCAATGGCTTGACCCTCGACATCGAGCGTGGCCACACGGTGTGTTTGATCGGCGGATCCGGAACCGGAAAGAGCGTCACCCTCAAACACATCATG
>JARGOJ010000057.1:14079-17771 GCA_029210225.1 Planctomycetota bacterium | reverse complement strand
CTTCGAGAAGGTTAGGAATCGCAATCGCTGCGATGATGGCGATAATCGCGATAACAATCATCAGCTCAATGAGTGTGAATGCTTTTTTCATTTCGAGAAACCTCTAAAATAAGGGCAATGGCTTGATAGATCCGGACGAACGAACCCAGCTCAAGGAATCGAGCCGAGCTTCCAACTCACGCCAATAAACGAGCTAGCAAAGGCTGATCCAGCCAAGTTTCTGGCATCAATTTCTAATGCAGCTGCTACTTAAACCCCTTGCTAGCAACGAATCCTAGCCGCTCTTCTCCCAAAACCAAAGCCCCGGCTATCAAATCCAAAACATAGACTGAGCTTGCAAGCACGAGGTTAACAATGTCACTCCTCACTTTTGGGTCCTCCCGTCTTCAAGTCACCGAAGCCCCCAAAGCCCCATTTAAGCTCGTCTTCGTCCATGGCGCGGCCGCTCGTGGCAAGGGCTTTCGCCCCTTCATTCACCATCTAAAGAGCTTCTCTCCCTATCCCCTGCAAATAGAGATCATCGACCTCCCAGGCCATGGTTTCGCAAACTCTCAGCCGCCTCGAAGCACACTCGAACACTACGCCACAGACGTCATTGAGATTCTTCAGCAACGCCAAAGGTCCTCCCAATCAACCATCCTCGTAGGACACTCTATGGGTGGGGCCATATCTCAAATTGTGGGGCTCAAAAGGCCAGATTTGCTGTCAGGAATGATCATCATCGCCAGCACCCATGCCTTCGATATACCCTCCGAATTTCTTAAGCTCATCCAAAACGACTTCCTCAGCTTCCTCAAAGCAAGCGAACAATTTCTATTCGCACAGAACACCCCCAACTCTTGGCGCCATGCTTTCCTAAAAAATTTCCTCCCCAATCCATCCCAAGAAGTTGTCTACGCCGACTTCTTCGCATGCTCCCAATTTGACCAACGAAATTTAAGCCCTTTAATTGAAACTCCAGCCCTCGTCATAGCCGGCGAACACGATGCCCTCATCCCTCCGAAATTTTCAAAGATGCTCGCTGAAGAACTACCACTATCATGTTACAAAGTTGTACGGAATACGGGCCATCTCGTCTTCCTAGAAGCCCCCGGACAAGTCTCCAAGCTATGCCTCGACTTTCTCGGACGCCTTGCGCAAAGGGCAACGAGCTGACAGAGTGAAGATCATCGACGGAATAGGAGATCTCTCATGCAGGATGCCGCCTACGAAGAAATTGTTGTTCTCAATGATGAAGACTCCGGACTCCACGCAATCATTGCGATTCACAACACCAAGTTTGGCCCTGCTCGCGGAGGGCTTCGCATCAAGAACTATGCATTCCCCATGGATGCCATGGATGATGCCCTCACCCTCTCCTATCAAATGTCCTTGAAATTCGCGTTCTATCGACTTCCTTATGGAGGAGCCAAAGCCATCCTTATTCATGATGAAGCTCATGAACCCGAAAAAAGGAAAGGCCGACTGCGCGCCTTCGCTCGCTCGCTAAAACGCTTCAAAGATCGCTTCGCCACCGGCCCCGACTTGGGAAGCGATCACGAAGACCTCGAAATCATCAGTCGACGCGCTGAAAATGTCATCTTCGACGCCAAACACCTCGCCCTCATCTCCGATGGAACCGCCACTGGGGTCATGGCTTCTTTAAAAGGAGTCTGCCCTGACTTAACGGGGAAAACCACGATGGTCATAGGCGCCGGCAAGGTCGGCTCAAAGCTCGCCCTTCTACTCAAAGACGCTGGCGCCCAAGTCAAGATCTCCGATGTTCGACAAGAACGCGCCGCAGCCGTCGCCAAACAATGCAGCGCTGAGATCATCGCCCCCGAAGACGCCACTATCACAGACTGCGATATCCTCATACCCTGCGCCGTCGGATCAAGCATCACCGCTGAGCAAGTGCCAAATCTCAAATGTAAAATCATTTGTGGCTGCGAAAACGCTCAATTGGCCCAGGATAACCTCGCTCAACAGCTCCACGAAAACGGCATCGTCTGGGTTCCTGATTTCGTCGCGAACGCAGGAGGCGCGATGATCGGAGTCGAGATGACCAGTGGGAGCCCGGAAGAACAGCTAGAGGCTGTTGGACTAAAGATCTTCGAAGCGACGAAGTCACTCATGAAAGATGCCCGCGCTCAAGAAACGAGCCTCTTTAGCCAAGCCATTCGCCAAGCTCAAGAGCGACTGCAAACGCAAAAGATCGCTTTGCCTCGCTGACTAACAAGGAATAGAAAAGAGCCTGAAAACAAGATCCCAGAGTCTACCTTTGGGCTTCAAGGGCCCTTCGCGCCCTGGTTTCAAGCTCAGCCAAGCGATTCTCACGGCGCCGATCCGCATCCTTGAAGCGTCGATCAACCACATCCCTATTCTTCGCAATCCAGGTCTGCCAAGTGGGTTTGCCATTCCCAGAGGTCATGGTTCTTAAACACTGACTCGCGTAACTCTTCATACTCAAGGGAAGCTTCTTACCGCGCTCCAAAGCAACCAAAGCGCTCAACGCCTTCGTATTCGAGAAATCAGAGATGGTCTTGATGGCTGAGCGCCGAGCCCGATCGCTCGCCTTGTCTTGACCGGCAAAACGGCTCAGCGCCTTCAAGGTCGAGTTGTTTTGATAAAGACCCAAAATCACGCAGGCTTTGATCTTCAAATCGGGATCTCGCTCTTTACTCTTCAAAAGTTGCACAGCGAAATCGGTGACGAACTTCGTTTGGTTCTTATCGAGGGGATTGTCTGGAGTCGTTTGGATATGACGCAAAATTCCCTTCTGCACCAATATGTTCTTCTCCTTCGCAAAAACCGTCAGGATCTTCCAAACGTCTTTGCCAATCCGCTTCTCCAACAACTTTAAGGCATTTAAGATGCCTTCTGGACTCTTGATTCTTCGGGCCTTGTCATCGAGCAAAGACACCATCTTGTTATCGAGGCGAGGTCGCAATACTCGGAGGGCAAGGTCCGCCGCACGGCCATCAAGAGCAAGAAGCAACTCGGGGAGCAAGACATCACTCTGAGCGCAGCGTTTGAAGATTCTTAAAACTTCGTTTGTTAGCTTGCCATCACCGAAACTCAATTGCTCAGTGGCAATCACTACAACTTTTGGGCTGTTAAAGCGCTGAATCCCGTTGAGAGCGGCTTTGCGAAATTCAAGGCCCTCCGCAGAGTTTTCAAGCGCCTCTGCGATCATCGTCAAAACTCCTTCTTCATCTGTTAAGAAGGGAAAGGTCACTAATAGATCGAGGGCCTTTCGACGTGCTTGCTCCTGCTCATCGGCAAGCAATTTCCCCAGCTCGGGAAGCGCCGCTTTTTCAGTCGCGAGGTAAATCGCCTCAACCTCTGGCCCCAGCTTCTTGTCAAAAAGAAAGAGTCGAAGTCGAGGGTAAAACTCGGCAGGGAAGGTATAGAGTGCATCTTCGTCTTTATTCCGCCGGAGCCTGGTTACGCTCTCCAGAACCTGACGGAGCCCTGCATCGTCCTCCCCATAACGATGAATGTCACCCCGAAGCTTCTCTTTTAGCTTTTCATCGTCCGTCTTCTTGTAAATGCGTGCGCACATGTCCAGCCAATGAGCATCCTTCTTCTCCTGATAGATGCCGATCAACTTCAAGATGATGCGGTCCGAAGCTCGGAACTCCGTTTGTCGCAGCAGACGCTTTCGATCCTCTGGCTTAAGCCCAACGATGACTTCTAAGACGTCGATGACC
>JARGOJ010000057.1:5082-14069 GCA_029210225.1 Planctomycetota bacterium | reverse complement strand
CAGCCGTGACGGGACCCCATTCTTCAACGCGTCGTCCTCAGACTTCGCCAGGGTCGTCAACATATCCAAAGGCTCACGACCAACTTTCTTGCGGAACCCTTCAGAGTTCAGCGTCACAGGCACATCTTGAATCAGCTCACGAAACTTCGCGAGCGCTTGCTTATCTGTGAGGACCACTTCGGGCTTGTTTCCCGGAGTTTCGTCCTTGGTTTCGAAGGCAGCCGCGAGCGCCACAGCAAAGTCACTGGGGTCATAAAGCTCAACAGATCCTTCCAAGTTAACAACTTGAATCTGGTCTTTTGGTCCCTGCGGATAGCGATGCCAAAAGAGCCAACGGCTTCCGGCTGTGCTCTTATCCAACGGTTTTGGGAAGCGACCATCATAGAGGTTGAAGAAGTCCGCTTCGTGAAGCCCTGCCTTGAGCGAGCCGCTCGCCTTCAATTCTTTAAGGGCAGCCGATGCAGAGAGGCCAGGCTTGGAAGGGAAGCGCTGGAAGATCTTAATTCTTGCTCGAACAGCCCGCGCCAGGTCTTTGATCTCAGCCTTGCTGAATTCTTGCTCTTGCTTGACCACCGCTTTCTTCTTGGTGTTGTAGACCTTGTATCCATAGGCGCCTAACGCACTCCAAAGCACCGTCGCGATTAAGGCGACAAAGCGAACCTGGGTTAAGCTGCTCCTGAAAGTTTTTCCAGCCTTGTCTCTCAACCCTGAGGCGTAACCCTCAGCGGCCAACGATCGGAGCAAGACGAACGGACCGAGAAGAATTCCAATGGGGGTCAGGGAAATCCAGCTGAGCTTCTCAAGGGTGGCAAGAAAGTTATTGGCGCTTTGCAGCGCTTCTTTTTGTTGGGGAGAAACAGAGCCGCCAGGTCCTCCGACAACCTTCTTGCCAACCGCGTAGTCGTACCCGCAAGAGACACAAACCTGGGCATCATCTTCAAGCTCGATATTGCAGGAAGGACAGGCTTTGCCAGTGTTCATAATGCGAAGCTCTGAGGCATCGCGGACAGCGGGTTTGCTCTTCTTCTTGCGCTTCTTCTTCTTTCGCTTCTTCTCGGGCTCTTTGATCGGCGCAGCGACCGGCAGCTCATCGCTGTCTTCCATGTCATCCCAGGGGCGTTTCCCTTGGGGAGGAACGAACTCTTCAATGTCACTTTCTTCGCGAAAATGGTTGCGCAAGCTGTTTAAATCTTCGTCGTCCAGGCCCATGTCGTCCATCGACAACATGCCCATAGCGAAGGGCTGTGGCTGCGCCTCTTCCCCCTTGATCGTCGTCACCTGTCCACAGGTCTTGCACTGGAGCTTACGCCCTATGCTTGTTTCCGGAACTTTGTAACTTCGACCACATGGACATCGAACATCAACATTCACAATATTCCCGATTCTTTCTCACCCTATCCTGACCGAAATATAAATCGGCTTTTCCTACTCGTCTAGACTCCCTCAGAGATCAGCTTTTGACGAATCATAGCTGAGATGGCTAGAATGTCCCCGTTGCGCGCCCTTAAGATGTTAATTAGGACAAGTATCATGCTACCAAGAATTCTTCGCAAGAGCCTTTATTTTGGGCTTTCGCTGGGCTTAATGGCCATCAGTACCGGTTGCATCGGCTCCGATAAACCACGGCGCGTCTCTAAAACACAATTTCTTGAGAAGCCCTACGTGCCCCCCATCGACCCTCGCGTCTTGGTCCCTGCTCAGATCCAGCGCGACGATCTGGCCTATAAAAAAAGTCGCCGGGAAATATAACGTGCGGCGGGAACGCCCTATAAAAACAGCTACAACGCTTACGATACAGCGATTCGCGAGCTCAACGCGCCTCGCAAGAAGATTTTAGGCACCCGAGACCAAATCCCGGGAGACGAAGAGTAAAGCTCCTCGTTCTATCGCTCTAGAGTCCAAGCCTCCAAGCCATAGCGGCTCTGCTTTAGCTCTGCAGCACGATTCACTTCACGATCATTGGCATCGCTTTCTTCGAAAGAGATGCCTTTTTCTGTTTTAAATGCCTCGATGATGGCGCGGATCACGTCTTCCCGGGACACCGTTCGCCCCAGCAAGCGTTCGATTGAGGTCCCCCTTTCAACTTGACCATCATCCGTCATGGGAATCGATCCATGTTGAAGAAACGCACGGCCCCGGCGATGTTGAGCGCTGCCAATGAGCTTTTTAAAGTCTGCTCCAGCAGTGAGGTCAAAGTCGGTGAGGCGGTCGTAACAAAACGGGGCCGACTCATCCCCAAGACTCTCCGAACGTTTTTGGGCCCGAACCCCTAAGGCATCAAGGGCGCGCGTCAAGATGTCGTGGATGTCATTGTAGGCAAGGCGTGGAGAGCGACCACCAAAGTCTTTGTAAGGCGCAATGAGGCCATAAGTGATCTCGTCGTGGCGGTGCAAAATCGCGCCCCCGCTTGAGATGCGCCGGACCGCCGGAAAGTCTCCGGACGTGGCGGCGAAGACCTCAGCCGCCTTTTGAAATCGCCCGAGGCTGAGAGTGTCGTCCTCCCATTGATAAAAGCGCAAGATGGGGGGATCTCCCGGCTTTCGCTCAAGCAACAAGGCCTCATCGAGAGCCATGTTGTCGGCTCCCGGTAAGGCCTTGCTAAGAATCAATCGCCAAGGTGTCATGGCTGCTCCGACGCTTTACGACTCCGACTTCTCGGCGCCTTCTTCATCCTCGTCTTCAGACGCTTCGACAATAGGACGCATTAAGGGAAAGAAGACCGTGTCCCGAAGGTTCTGGGAATCGGTTAAGAGCGCGGTGAAGCGATCGATGCCCATGCCCCATCCTGAAATCGGAGGCATTCCGTACTCCATGGCCGTGAGGTAATCTTCGTCCATAGGCATGGCTTCGTCATCCCCCGCTGCCTTGGCCTCAGCCTGATCTTGTAAGCGCTCTCTTTGGTCGATGGGATCAACAAGTTCGGAGTATGCGTTGACGATTTCCCAAGTGTTCACAACGAGCTGAAAGCGATCGACGATGGTCGGCCGGTCATCGTTGGCACGGGCGAGAGGCGAGAGATCTTTCGGATGCTGAGTGAGGAACATCGGATTGATGAGCTTCGGACGAACAGTCTTCTTATAAAGCTGATCGATGAGGTTGCCTCGCCCGGCGTCCCGATTCTCAACTGAGATCTTCTTCTCGTCGAGGATTTTTAAGAGAGAATCCCGGTCGGGGTAATCTTCAAAATCGATGCCGCTGTGTTCGAGGACCAAGTCGCGCATCGACAAGCGCGGCCAATCTCCAGAGAAGTCGAGTTCTTGGTCGCCGTATGTGAATTTCAAGGAGCCTTTGACGACTTTGATGACGTGTTGAATGAGCTTCTGAGTGAAGTCCATATTGTCTTCGTAGTTCCAATACGAGCAGTAGTACTCAAGCATGGTGAAGTCTTGGAGGTGGCTTGGGTCCATGCCTTCATTGCGAAAGCATCGGGCCATTTCATAGACCTTGTCATAACCGGCGACGATCAAGCGCTTCAGATAAGTCTCAGGGGCGATGCGCAGGTGAACTTCCATATCGAGAGAGTTGTGGTGCGTCATGAAGGGGCGCGCCGCAGCTCCTGAGGCCGTGCCACAGAGGATGGGAGTCTCCACCTCCATGAAGTCATGTTGATCGAGGAAGTTGCGAATAGTCTTCGTGATCTCGATGCGCGCCTTGAAGCGATCCCGAGCGTCTTGGTGAGAGATCAGGTCGAGGTATCGCTGGCGCCAGGCCATTTCCTGATTCTGTAGGCCGACGTGCTTGCCAGCGAGCGGGCGCAAGGCCTTGCCTAGGAAAGTCCAGGTCTCCGCGCTAACCGTGAGTTCGCCCTTCTTGGTGAAGTAAAGAAAGCCCTCAACTCCAACAAAATCACCGATATCGGTAATCTTCCGGAAGAAGTTGTAACTCTCCTTGCTCTTCTCAGCGTCAGCGTCGAGCTTACCGCGCTCGAGTGAGAATTGGATTTGGGAGTGGGCATCTTGGAGCCTCCCAAAGCAAAGTTTTCCCATGTGACGAAAAAGAACCATGCGCCCGGCGACCTTCACAGGAATCCTGAGAGCCTTCGTGTCGGCCTCTGGGTCTGCGGCCAAGGCCTCGGCGATTTTTTCCTGGAGATCTTCTCCGGCGATGCGCGCTTCAGCCAGCGTGTGGCTTCTCTCAAAGCGTTCTGGGTAGGGATTGATCCCAGCTTCGCGGATGCGATCGAGCTTTTCGATACGAACTTGTCTTAAATCTTCGCCCACGGTGAATGTACCTCTGGGGGGTTCGAGAAGTGGCTTGGGGACAGGGCGTGGAATTCTACTATTGATGGGTGAACTTGCAAACGATGAGCAAGATTTGCCGAAGAGACTCTTGGAAATGTGGTAACAAAGCGCACAATTCACGGTTGCAAAATTACTTAGAGGATCCACACCGTCCCCCATGAGACTCTCCTACGGAGCGTCACTGTCGGGGCCATGAGATCCGGCATAAACAGGAAATTTAAGGGTCATGTTGAATCAGGAAAAGCGGCTCGCACTCTTTTACTCGGCCATGGGCGCAACATCGCTGCTTCTCTTCGCCTCGTTCCATCCCTTGGATTTCAACGCTTTGGCCTGGGTCGCCCTGGTCCCGATGTTGATCGCCACGACAAGCTTCACCAAGTATCGTCACGTCTTTGCCTTTGGCACCGCGACAGGCTTTCTCTTTCACATGATCGGCCTGGGTTGGTTGGCGCTTTGCTCTCCAGAGAGCTGGGTCGTCACAGTGATCCTTGAGGGTCTCTACATGGGGCTCTCCGTCGTCCTTGCGACCCTAGCCCATCGTCGCTTGGCGCTGCCCTATGGCTTTGTTCTCCCTGTGATTTGGACGGCCCTCGACTTTGAGCGTTCGCGCTACAAGTTCTTTGCTTTCCCTTGGATGCTTATCAGCCAAAGTCAGCACAGCCACGACACCCTGATCCAGATCGCCGACATCACGGGAGTTTATGGACCGGGCTTCTTTGTACTGATGTGTAACGGGCTCTTGCTCGACACGATTTTGTTGAAGACGACCTGGCGCAACTTCTTCCTCGCGCCCAATGCCGTGCCGCCAAAGTATCGCGCTTCTTTCAAGCGGGTGAAGCAAGGATGGGGCGTGCTGCTGGGACTCATCATCATCTCTTTGATCTATGGAGCGGTTCGCCTGAGTCAGGTTCGCTCGGAGATGAAAGACAGCGCTAACATACTTTGTATTCAGACCGATTTCCCGTCTCGCAACGATGGGATCCCGCTGAGCTCTTACTTTGTCACGTCACGAACTCTCGACCAGACGGAGCTTGGGATCCAAAAGCACATTGGCGAATACGATGTGGTCGTTTGGCCGGAGACCACTTGGTATTACACGATCAACAAGACCTATTTGGAGTTTATCGATCGCCAACGGATGATGCTCGCGGCCAGCGGAGAGAAGCCTGAGAAGCGATTGATCATGGAGCGGGAGATCAATCAAACGCGGCGCTTGCTGTCTTTGCCAAAGGTGCTCCGAAGCGACCTCATCGTCGGCGCGGTTCACTATGAGATCGAGGACCAGAAGCTCGTCGCGAAGCACAACAGCGCCTTTTGGCTCGCCCATGAGCCGGGAAATGTTTCGGACTTTTCCGAGATCGACAAGCGGGTGAAGGGGCGTTTCGACAAGCTCAACCCGGTGCCTGTGAGCGAGTATATTCCAGGCAAGGACACCTTGCTCTTCGATTGGTTCTTCCGCGCTTTGCGGAAGATGGTGCCGCCGGGCTTTGTTGTTTTTGATAGGGGGGAGAAGCCGCAGATCTTTGATGTGAAGGGTCACAAGCTGGCGCCCAATATTTGCTTCGACGTTTCTTTTGGTCACTCCATGCGCGAGGCGACTTTGGCGGGAGCGGATGTTCACGTCAACATGTCGAATTACTCCTGGTTTCGATCGAGCCAGGCTTTAGACTTCGTCAAGATTCAAGGGAAGTTCCGGGCGATTGAGACGCGTCGGGGTGTCGTGAAAGTGATCAACGGCGGGCCGAGTTGTTCTTTCGATCCGGATGGTCAAATCTCCGAGGGAGGTAAGGGAATCCTGCCTCATTTGTCGAAGGAAGATTTAGAAGAGGAAGCGCGGCGTGCGGAACAAAGTGGAAAATCGCCGCGTATGAATAACCAGGGTGTGCTTTTGGCGCGCTCAAAAACAACAAATTTCAAGAGTTTTTACGTCCGCTTCGGAGATGTTTTCGCATGGATTTTAGTGCTAGCGACCTTTGTTTTGATGGGCTTGGCTTGGAAGAAGCCTTGCTTAGAAGCAGATGCTGGCGCCGAGGCCCAGGATAAGACGACTTGAGCGGAGGGGTTTGTCATGAGCTTGTCATCATCAGATTCGTTGACTCGTTCATAAAGACAACTATAATCGGCGGGTAATCCGAACAACGCGCGGAGTTCGGCTAGATATAAAAGAAGAGGCAACGCGATGAGTGTATTGGCGAAACTGTTTATCGTCATTCAAGCATTGTTGGTTATGGTTTACCTGGGGGTAGCCTCCACCTTGTACCAACATCGTCGTGACTGGCGAAATAGCTATCAGAAGCTCAAAGAGCGATATCATGCGACGGCATCTCGAGCCGGCAAAGTGATAAAGGTCTATGAGGACGATATCAAAGTCAAAGATGGCGAGATCATCAACAAAGATGAAGAAGTGATCCAAATTAAGAAGGAACTCTTCAACATCCTTGATGACTACCAAGACGTGAGCAAGCAGCTCAGCGACAAGAGCATTCAGTTTGATCGGAAGCAGGAAGAAAACAACTTGCTCGCCAATCAGAACAATGAGCTTGAGCAAGAGATTCGTAAGCTCCGTGGTCGTAAAACCCAATTGACGGGGACGCTTGGAAAAGCGAAGACACGTCGTTCAACTGCAGAATTGCAGGTCGCACGATTGGTCGCCCAGAAGTTCAACTTGGAATCTGATTTAGGTGAGTTACGTAAGGATTATGCGACGTCTCGAAGAGACTTGCGTGATCGTGAGTTGTTGATTGCGCTGGCAGCCCAGCGAGGCATCAACTTTGCAACGTTGCTCGACGGTCCTCCCACCCCATTAGTTCGTGGCGCTGTTCGCGAGGTCAAAGCAGATGTTGAGCCAGCACTTGTTTTGATTGACGTAGGAACAGACGACGAAGTCGAGAAGGGTTTTCGCTTCTCGGTTTATCGCAGTGACAAGTTCATTGGGAAGCTTGTTGTTGAGCGTGTCGAGGGCGATTCAGCCGCTTGTCGTGTTCATTGGGTGGCCGAAGGTCAGAGTGTTCAAGCAGGGGATAGTGTTTCAACACGGTTGCCATGAGCCAACGCCCAAAGCGTTGACTTAATCGTTTGTTGAAATACGAAGCAAAACACAAAAATGGGCTCAGGAATCGCGCGAAACCTGGGCTTGGATTTGAGGAGAACCGAAGGTTATGAGTCTTCTCGCGAAACTATTTATCATTGTCCAAGCAATCTTGGTCATGACTTATTTGGGAGTGGCTTCCACTCTCTATCAGCACCGTCGCGATTGGCGCAACAGCTATAGTCAGCTGAAAAAGCGTTATCACGGCCTGACCGTCAAAGCGACCGGAAAAATATCCGGCCTGCGGAAGACAGTCGAAGAGCGTAAGAAGTTCATTGGTACTAAAGAAGAAGAAATCAATGATCTGAAGCGCGAACGTAAAAAAGCTAAAGATGACTACACAGGCAAAAACACGAACCTTGGTGAGAAGAAAGAAGAATACCGAGAACTGATGAAGACCAATCGTCAGCTCAGTAACGCTTTCGATAACGCCAAAGCCGATGTGAGTACCCTCCGTAAAGATATCGACCGTCTTCAAGCCGACCTCAATGAGAATGGTCGTCGTGAAGGAGTGGCTGAGCAACAAGTGGCGCGTCTAAAAACGCTGACCTTGAACCTCGACACAGACGTCGAAGATCTCCGCAAGGAATACACCACAGTGAGCCGCTCGCTCCGCAAGAAGACTTTGTTGATCGCCATGGCTGAAGAGCGCGGCGTCAACTTTGCCTCTCTCCTTGCCGGACCTCCAGCTCGCCTCGTTCGTGGTCGTGTCTCCGCTGTTAAGACCGACTTGAGCCCTGCTCTTGTTGTGATTGACGTCGGATCTGACGACCAAGTCGAGATCGGTTATCCAATGTCTGTCTATCGTGGCAACGTCTTCGTCGGAAAAGTGATTGTTGAGCGTGTTGAAAGCGCCGCCTCCGCTTGTCGTGTCGAATTCGCAGCCGAAGGCCAAAGCATCCAACCTGGCGACGAAGTCACAACTCGTCTCCCTTGAGCGTAGAGAGGATTAGCAATCACTATGTCTGAAGAAGAACAAATTGTCGCTAAACCAGCGTCTCACCCTGTTGCTACTGGTCTTCTAGTCGCTTCAACCGTTGGCGTCCTTTTGAATATCGTTGTCGTCTGGAATGAACTCTTCACCGAGTATCTACCAACAGACCCTAAACAACGCATTGTCAAACCAGTCTGGAAAAGTGACAAAGGTCACGATCCGCTGAAATACGCCAAGAAGGAAAAGCCGATCCACGATTACTTCAAGATCGACTTTGCCAACAAAAATATCGATGCCGATCTTGAGCCAGGTGGCGGATCGGGCGGAGCTCCTGCAGGTGGCGACGGAAACTAATTCCGTCCCTAAACCTTGTAGAACAAGCTCTTGGAACAGTTAAGAAGTCGCGCGACTTATGCGCGACTTTTTTTATGTACCCAATTTTTGCCTTTCACTATTTTTGCGAGAATTGGATATCTCAGTTCTCCTGCTCTCGTCTTTGCTAGCATGGGCTTTGTGGAGGAAAAAGGTGTCGAACACTCGCCCCAATATCTCGAAATCTCATGATCAACTCCAACGAAAATACGATGTATTAATCGTTGGAAGTGGCTGGGGTGGCGCTATCACCGCCGCCCGACTTGGACAAGCAAACAACAAGTCCAAGCTTGGCCTATCCATCGCGCTCATCGAGCGCGGCATGGAGTGGCATCCTGGAGATTTTCCAGAG
>JARGOJ010000057.1:0-5072 GCA_029210225.1 Planctomycetota bacterium | reverse complement strand
AGCCCGCCACACGGATGCCCAAAGGCAAAACCGTCGAGAACCCCCTCGGACTCTTTGAAGTTCGCAAGGGTGGCGACAGCGACCTCATCATCCCGTGTGGCCTCGGCGGCGCCTCGCTCATTGACTCCGGCGTCGTGACCATGCCAGACCTCCGCGTCTTCGAACAAGAAGGATGGCCCGACGAAATCCGTCGAGACATGGAATATGGTCGCTTTGAAAAGTACTTCAAGCGCGCTGCCTCGGTCATTGGTCAGCATGGCCGCCCCTTCCATATTCAAATGGAACGCTACAACCAAGCCGCTCAAGCCGCCGGACTCCTCAGCACAGACGACGAACAAACAGGCTTCACTCAAATCGGAGTCGACTATGGCATCAACTTCGACAAGCAAGGCTTCGACGAAAACAACCTCCAACAAAACCCATGCACCCACTGCGGCTGCTGCATGACCGGCTGTAATGTTGGAGCAAAAATCACCGCTGTCGACACCTATCTCCAAATGGCCGCCAAAGAAGGCGTTCACATCTTCTCTCAGGTTGAGATGCGCCACTTCACCCGAGAGCAAGGCCGCTACCTCGCTCATGTCATTAAGCACAAGGAAGAGGATGAAAAAGTCGATTGGAAGATGGCTCCTAAACTCGACCGCATCCTCGTGAAGCTGCTCGTCCTCTCTGCAGGCCCAACAGGCAGCTCTGAGATCTTGATGCGCTCACGCCAGGAGCATAAGAAACAAAAGGCTGTGACTGGGTCTCTGTCTCGTCTGGGCCTCGATCCGAACGCTGTCCCTAAAAGCTCCAGCGCTCCCCTTCGCTTTCCAAGCAGCGTCGGGAAGCAGATTGGCCGCAACGGCAATTGGCTCTTTAGTATTTATGACGCTAAGAATCGAGTGGACTCCGTTGGTCTTGGCCTCGACCAAGTTCACCTCGACTACGCCGTTGGACCAGCCATCACCGGGGGCCTCGATTCAAGTGGCGCCCTCGCGCCGCTGCGCGAAACCATCATGTACTATGATATGGCCTTCCCACGGGCAACCGCCCTGGCCTTCAAAGCATCCTTTAAAAAGGCTGATGTCCAAAAGGCCAAGCGATCCCTCTCCGATCGGATCTCTGGCTTTAAGCGTCGCTTCTTTGAAGGCAACGCGATCACCCGAGACGACACCCTCAACTTCTCCCTCGGCTTTATGACCTGTGGTCACGACGATCAGGTTGGCGTCCTCAAATTTGACGACGATGGTTTACTCGTTCTTCTTTGGCAAAGGATGCTTGAGCAAGAGATTCACAAAGCGAGCCGAGAGCACGCTGAAGTCCTGGCCCGAAACATGGGTGGTGGCCTCGTAACCGAGTTAAGCCCTGAATATGGAATTGGCCAGCGAGCCCTGACCTTCCATCTGCTCGGCGGTTGCACTATGGGCAACAACCGATCTCAGGGAGTGGTCAACGATATCGGCGCGGTTTTTGATCCAAATAATGAAAAAGATGGCTGCGCTGTAATTCCTCGGCTCTTCGTCATCGGTCGTGAAACCATCCCAACATCCCTCGGAGTCCCCCCTGCTCTCACCGTTGCAGGCCTTGCAGAACGGGCTGCTGCGAAGATCGCCGCTCAAATAGAGAGCGGTGATTTGGGCCTGGGACCTAATGCTCAGAAGAAATAAAGCCGAAAAGATCGAAATTGGGTCTCTGAGGCCCTTAAGATCCCGCTAAGAGCCGCCTCAGATAAGAATTCCCTTGATTTTTGGTCATGGTGTCACAGAATACCTACAGCCGGGCGGGGTGGAGTCGTGGAAATCTTCATAAAGAATTTACACGAAGAAGAGCTATTTTAAGTTGTGAGCATCACTTACCTTTTGCTTCGCGTTGGGAAGACCGAATCAAAATGGTATTCGCTTATGTACCTTGGGCTCCCAAGCCAATCTACTCAGGAGTGTTCAATGGGAAAGAAGAATAAATCGCAGTCTATTTTGACTGTAAGCCTCGCCTGCCTGGCTTTAGCTGTGGGTTGTGGAGGAGGCGGCGGCGGTAGCGGCGCGACCTTTACTCCACCTGCGACCACAATCAGCGGACAAGCAACCGCCGGCCCTGTATCTGGAGGAATGGCCGAGGTTTACTCGATCGACCCAAACTCTCGAGGCTTATCCTTGGTTGGGTCTTCAACAACCAATGCTCAGGGACAATTTAGCGTCAGCCTCCAAGGAAGCGGTCCTTTCCTCGTCTTAGTTCGAGGAGGAAGCTACATTGATGAAGCCACAGGTGGAACTCGCAACCTAGGCACTCCAGCTCAACCAACAAGCCTTGATTCGCCTCGGGGTAACACCTTGGAGGGTGTTGTTGGGGCGAACGTGAATGGTTCGATTACGATCAACCTGTCGCCGCTGACGACTATGGCATCTCGGCGCCTCGCGCAAATCTCTCAGAGCAACCCTGGGATCTTTGATCCTGGTGCGGTCGCTGGAGTGAACAGCGCGGTCGCTCAAGAGTTTGGCCTCGGCGCGGTTGATCCTTCCGGGCTTATACCCGTCGACTTCACCGACGCCGCCAACGCGAGCTTTATCGCCGCGAATCCAAACGATGCGAACGTCTTGCTCGGCGCGGTACTGAGCGGCCTGTCTCAGCTCGCAGTTGACCTCGGCGTCGTCGATCCTATGGATGTCGTTGAAGCGCTTGCTCAAGACTTCAGCGACGGTATCTTCAACGGAGCTATGGGGTCAGCCCTCGCCAATCAGGGCCTCGGAGTCGTTTTTGGAAACGCTGGCCTGGCTCAGAACACAGCGACGACCTTGCTCAGCAACTCCACAACGAACTTCCTTAACAATAATGGAAACAACAACTCAGGGACCAACGCTGCCGCAAACAACGGAGTCATCACGGCCTTGGGAACCCTCGACGTGACCCCTGGAGGCAACACGGCTCCTTTCTTTGATGGCATCGCCGATCAGCTATTGAACCTCAATCTGGGCACGACAAATCTGTCAGTCACGACGGTTTCTCCCGGAGCACCTGCTTCAGAGAGCACGCAAACCGTTACGCTTATGGCCACCTCAAGCGATACTGCGATCTTGCCAAACCCAGTGATCACTGGAACAGGCGCAACTCGCAACCTTGCCCTGAGCCCGAGCGCGCTTGGAACAGCAACCGTCACGATCAGCGTTATGGACGATGGCGGCACTGCCAATGGCGGCGTCAATATCTTCGCTAGGACCTTTGTCGTCTCTGTCTTCGCCCCAAACCAAGCGCCGTCCTTCACAATGATTCAAGACCGCGTGATGAACGAAGACACCACGGGATCTCTTTCCGTAACAAACATCACTGCGACTGAAGCCACTCAAACAATCACCAGCGTGACAGCCACTTCTAGTAACACAGCTGTGCTTCCAAACCCAACAATCACTGGCTCCGGAGCCACACGAACCCTCACTTTAACGCCCGTCGCGGATGCCTTTGGAACAACAATGGTCACTGTGACCGTGGTTGATGACGGCGGCACAGCGAACGGCGGAATCGACACTTTCAGCCAAAGCTTTATGGTGACTGTGACTTCGGTCAATGATCAGCCGACCTTTGACGCCATTCCTAATCAAAGTGTTGCCCAAGGGAGCACCATGACTCAAATGGTGACGATCTCGAATGTGTCGGCGGGGCCCGCCAACGAGACCCAGACCTTGACCTTCACGGCCGTTTCAGGAAACACAGCCAACTTCGCGAACCCAACGATTACTGGCTCGGGAACGACTCGCACACTCAGCTTTACACCCAATGCCAACGCTACGGGAACCACAACCATCACCGTCACCGCTATGGACAATGACGGTGGAAACGACACCCTTCAGCGGACCTTCACCATCATGGTGGTCGCTCCTGCTGGACTTGCTCAGGTCAGCACCGTTGTTCCTCCGCTGGCTTCAAGCGCCGGTGGCACCAACGTCCGCGTCGCGACCTCTATGTTTATGGAAGACTTCACCGTCACGGCCCCCACTGCAAATGTCGGTGGAATGTCGGCCTTGGTCTCTGTAGTCAACGCGACGACTATCGACGTGACTGTTCCTACAGGTTTGACCACAGGAACAACAAGCATTCAGGTGACGACTCCCACAGATGTTGCGACCTTTTCTACCTTTAATATTGTCGCGCCGGTCACAGCGAACGAGGTCATTATTAATGAGATCCTCTTCGATCCAAGCGGCTCCGACTCGAACAACGACGGCATGCCAACTTCGAACCAGGATGAGTATGTTGAGTTCGTCAACACCCGGACCACCCCGGTCGATATCACTGGATTTCAAATGACCGAAGGCGCGGGAACTCGCCACGTCTTCACCAATCCAACAACGATTCCCGCCGGTGGATGTATTATTCTCTTCGGCGGCGGAACCCCCACTGGCTTCGCTGCAGCTCATGGGAATGGCGCGGCGCAAATCGCTTTAACTCCTAACAGCGGTGGTCTTGGCTTGAACAACTCTGGAGACACAGTGACTCTCCTTGACCCAAGCGGCCAGACAACAATCAACGCCGTCACCTTTGGTCAGTCAACAAGCCCTGCCGAGAGCATCAACCGCAACCCAGACGCCGATCCAACCGCTCCCTTTGTCTTACACTCAATGGTGCCTGGAGCCCAGCCTCTACCAAGCTTGGCTCGCTTTTCTCCCGCTGTGAAAGTCGACCAGACTCCCCACGGTCCTGCAGCTCCCATGGCGAGCATTGATACTGTTGTTCCTGGATTAGCCGACCTCGCTGGGGGCACCAATATCGCAGTGACGACAAGCAACTTCGGCGATTTCACAGTGAATGCTCCGAATGTCACTGTTGGCGGATCCATAGCGACGATCATGAACGTGACCGCGAACGCCTTCGTTCTTCAGGTCCCACCAGGACTGACAGCCGGAAACGTGACTATTAGCGTCATGAACGCCAATGGAACCGCGACCTTCACGACCTTCCAAATTGTTGCTTCGGTCACTGTTGGCGACGTCTTCATCAACGAGCTCCTCGCCGACCCTGGTAATCCTGCGACGATCCTGGACGCAAACGGTGACGGCACCGGAGATACTGATGACGACGAGTTCGTGGAGCTTGTCAACAAT
>JARGOJ010001097.1 GCA_029210225.1 Planctomycetota bacterium | reverse complement strand
CTTTGCCGCTTCGTCTCCATGGCTGGCAGCCAACTCAATGGCTCCAGCACTCACATGTCCTGCTCTCTGTAAGGCAAGGTAGAACCTCGAGCGCAACTCCAGACTGTCGGGGTTGGCGCGGAGCTTTCTCTCTAATTTGACCAAGATATCGTCGCTCACGCTAAGGATCCTCAGAGTTATGTGATTTGACTTTCTTGAATTGAGATGAGCGGAGTCAAATGAAAGGACTAGAAGGTATAAAGAAGGTCGTTCATTCTATTCTAAGGCCTTGATATCCTCTCTTTCCACCTTTTTCGTTCAGGGCGATGAGGATGCGCTCCTATGTGTTCCATCTAAACCCATTTCTAGCCATTTTAAAATCGTTTGATTTGTTTCTTCCGGCCTTTCTTGCTGAATCCAATGCCCGGTATCCAGACTGACCACTTCAACATTGGGGACGAACTCTGCTAGTTTGTCAAACTGTGGGATCAAATCGTGGTCGCCGTGGATCATGAGGGTGGGGTGTTCGATGATTGGGTTGACATCAGCGAGCAAGTGCCAGTTTCGGTCAATGTTTCTGTACCAATTGATACTTGCTGTAAAGCCTGTTGACTCGAACGCGGAAATGAAAACGGATAGCTCGCTATCTCCCATGAGGGGCTCGCCAAGAGCTGTTTCTGCTCTGGCGAGCTGGATCATCTCCATACCTGGTTGAGGGGGTGCGGGGGGCAGATTCTTGCGAAAGATATTGCGAAGGAAGCGGGGTGTATTTTCTTCTAAGACTGCGTCTGCGATGCCTGCTTGCCGATTAAAGTGGACCATATAATTTTCGCTGCCGAATATCTCTTCCAAGAACTCAATCCAGGGTTTGTCTCCCCGGGCTTGGTAAGGCAAGGCGAGGTTTATCACTCTATTGACTCGGTCTGGGTGCAATAAGGCCAGCCCCCAAACGACATTGGCTCCCCAATCATGACCGACAAAGGTGGCATCTTCATATCCATAGTGATCGAGAAGCGCGACGAGATCACCGGACAGGTGCTCAATGTCATAGGCTGTGACTTCGCTCGGACAGGAAGAGTGGCCGTAACCCCGCTGGTTTGGGACGATGACATGGTAGCCCGCTGCCGCAAGGGCGGGCACTTGATAGCGCCAAGAATAGGCGTGCTCTGGCCAGCCATGACAGAGCACAATTGCTTTGCCTGCATTCTCTTGCCCTGCTTCAAAGACCTCTAGGTCTACACCATTGACTGAGATGAGGGTGGGCCTTGGAAAATCAGCTCTATTAGACATTCTATTTCCTCTTTACCTTTTCGCAGTGATCACGCAACGCCGTCTATTCTGGATAGAACGCTTTCCCATCTTAGTGGTACTTGTATAGACATTGATTTTTCAGATGCTGCTCGTTGAAATTGACAGCCGTAGCGTAATGTCTAATGGTGACAAATCCTGTCACCATTAAATGGTAAACTTAGGAAATGAATGTTCGCCTTCGACAGGACGCTATCCTCCGCATCCTTCGCCGGAATGCTACTTCGACAGTCGCTGACTTAGCGGAGGAAGTTGGGGCATCTAGGCGCACCGTGTTGCGTGACATTAGCGCGCTGCGGGAGGAGGGCTTCATGATTCATTCAGAAGCTGGTCGCGGTGGTGGCGTGCAACTTGATCCGCAGTCGGTTCAAACGACGACGCAACTTTCCGTCGTGGAGGTCTTTGCGCTTCTCATTAGTGTTGCATCGATGCGTTTCGCAGGAACTTTGCCCTTTTCCGCCCTCGCAGATTCTGGGCTTGCTAAAATCGAGAAGACCTTGCCAGGGGACAAAGTACGCGACTTGCGCCGTTTTCTGGATTGCTTGTACATCGGGCAGCTTTCACCCTTAGTCGACATATCAAATATGGAAACGATGGAGCCCGAGTTGCTGCCCGCATTCGAGACCGCATTTCTCGAACAACTAAACCTGAGCTTTGAGTACCGTGACGCAAAAGGAGTTGTAACGAGCCGAATTGTTGAGCCCCAAGCAATGCTGATCTTGCCGCCACTATGGTATTTAGTGGCCTGGGATCCGTCGCGGAATGACTTCCGTCATTTTCGAATGGACCGGATCAGCAAACCCGAGTATCTCGAAGGGACGTCATTTCAGCGACGATATGTGCCATTCAAAGATGAGGTCTCCCCAATTCGCGACTTACCTCGCTGACCCTTGCGAAATGGCACCGCTATATTGCTTCACAGCTATCTATGATCTGCTTTGTTCCTAATACCTGCCTTAGAGTATTATCTGAACTCAGCCTCACTGGGTCGTGGCAAATAATTGTGGGTGATCAATGAGAACGAGGTTTTTAGACGATGTTGGATTTCGAGAATCGCCAAATCCTGCTCTTCGCAGGGGGCTTGATTCCACCTTGAAAAGAAAGGGAGTCAATATGTCATTTACAGGTCAGCATTCAATTGCAATAGGACATTTTAAATTAGCTCCAGGGAATAGGGCTATAAATTGTTACATTCCCCTCAAGTCGTTACCAGAAATGGAGGTCATTCAATATCTTGCGGAGCACCCTCTGGTACAAAAGAAAGGGGACTCATTTATTGTAGAAGTGAACATTGAAAATGTCAGAGGGAATCAGGGACTTCGGTCAATTTTCATACCAATAGAATTCAAAGATGGGATTATCCATGTTGATGTCCGAACATCTGACTATTTACCAGGAAATACCTATACGTTTCCGGAAGTTTTTGAGCTTGCGCTCCAAATTAGTGACCGATTCCAAGTGAAAGCCCATGTAAACTCTGCTGGGGGACTTGAAATGCCCAAAGAACTAGCGCTACTTGAACGCCTTGTCGATTGAATGAGTTCTGTGACGATCTCTCCTGCAAGGATCTCAATTGAATGTTGAACTTTCTGGCGGAACAACACTAAATGGAAGGGAGTGATTGTTAGTGGTTGTTGGCGAGGTCTTGAAGGGCC
>JARGOJ010001096.1 GCA_029210225.1 Planctomycetota bacterium | reverse complement strand
AACTTCTTCACCGTTGCCTCAGCCCTCGGCATTGTGGCCGTCCTTTATGGCCTCTGCAACGCCAGCATCGGCGGCAACCTCGCCAGCATTCCTTACGTCGGCGATATTCTGCTCATCGTCCTCTTCTTCGTCATTCTCGGATCATCATTCATAATTGTATTCTTCCTTGCGCTCACGTTGCTCGGATTCAACATGGCGTCCTCCGCCATCGCCACCGAATCCTCCGACGCCTTCGACGGCGTCAGTCGCTCCTGGAACTATATCCTCAGCAAGCCTTGGGCTTTCCTTCAATCAAACTTCTTGATCCTCCTATACATCACCGTCTTCCTCACCTTCGGTGGACTCTTCCTCAGAGTGTCCATCACCTCCATGAGCATCGGTGACTACGGACTCGGAGCAAAGAGTCGTATCGTTCCTGCGGGAGCCGAAGCCCAACAACTCATGAAGCAAGACGCCAACGACGCCGATGCAGCCAAACTCTGGGCCAAGCAAGACCTATCTCTCCCAGGCAAGGGTGAGTATCTCTACAACCGAATCATTAACAAAGGCGACCGCTACGTCGGAACCTATTACACCCGTGAAACCGCCGTCAAAGGCTCTGCTGGCGACAAGAAGACAAACTCCGTTCGTTACTACAAACGCCAGTATTTACAGAAGCAACCCGACGGCAGCCTAGTCGACGTGCTCCCGGCTATTAAAAATCAGGGCCTCTTCTACTACGCCGGAGAAGCTGTCTACTTTTGGATGGCCCTCTGCCAGCTAATCATGTATGCCTACGCGCTCAACTACTTCTTCGCTGGCCAGACAACAATCTATTTTATGTTGCGCAAAGAAGTGGACGGAGACGACTACAATGAGATCATCCTCGGGAACGAAGATGATGACGGACTCTTTGATCTCCCCTCCTATCCCGGTCAAAGTGGTCCCTCGGCACCTCCCCCTAGCGGCGGCGACGACGACAAGGGCCCCGGTGGAGACAATAAGGATCAAGGTGGAGGCGGAGACAAAACCAAATCTCTTCCAATGATCATGGAGGTCTAATGAACCCGCGCCAGTTGCTCTCTTCACTCTCCCTCGTCTTTCTCTTCACGGCCTGCAGCGCTGAAAAGAAAGCAGAACCGGAACCAGAAAAACTGGCGCCTGCTGTCATTCGTGAGAATCCAAAGCCTAAGCCGAAGCCCAAAGCGAAGCCAAAACCCAAGCCCAAGCCAAAGCCCGAGTTGACCTTCGAGCAAAAGCTAGAGCTCGACCTCAAAAAGGCCGAAGAGCTTTACAAAGAGACCGAGTTCCGAGCCGCCGTTAAAATCCTCGCCGACCGCCTCGGCGACCGTGATCGCAACGAGCTTCTCGGCAAGAGCGACGATCTTCCTCTCACGAGAGCCGCTCAGTTAGAATTCAAGAGTAAGCTCGGCGTGGCTTTCGCCAAGTTTCTCCCCTCCGAAATCTACCGAAATGATGGCGCCCGCGCCCTCTTCACAAACAGTAATGGCCGTGAATTCGTCGGTTGGATTATCGAAGATTACAAGGGCTCCGCCGATTCCGAAGAGATCGAAGATCTCAATATCGTTCGCCTCGACGGACTCAAAGCTAAGCTTCCAAAGAACGCCTTCCAATATAAGCGTTTGAAATACGAGGAGTGGCTGGGATTCGCGGTCGCATGGCTCAATGATCGCGCCGAAAAGTACAACGCGGAGAAGAACACCATGGCCGCCTTCCGGCTTATGGAGAGAGCGCTGGCTTGGGGCGCCCAAGCAGAAGTCAGTCGCTGGATGGAAACCGCGATCGCCACCGACGAGTCGGAGATACTCATCACTCTCTACACCGAGCTCCCCAAAGCCCAAGACACAGCGCTCAAAGATCAGTTGGCGGCATTCACCAACAAGCGATCTCGTATGAAGAAAGTGATCCTCGCCCGCAGAAGCAGCAAGAAAAAAGCGACCCCAGCAAAAAAAGTCGAGCCCAAAAAAGCTGTGAAGACTCCCGGCAAAGAAGTGACGAACAAAGAACCGGTTCAAAGCACCAAAGAAGTCTTCCTCACAACGTCTGAAGATTCAGGCAGCGGCGAAAGCCTCACTCCCAACGAGATCGTCGCGATCTATCAGCGCGGCTTAGACGCCTACAAGCAAACCCGAGGTCGCCAGGAGCAGAAGAAGCTTAAGGAAGCCCAGAAACACTTTGAGCGCGCTATGGAAGCCTGGAACACACTGGGAGAATCCGATCCCGCCGCAGCCTCGAAGCTCGAAGCACGCATGAGCGAAATCAGTGTGCTCCTCTACGACTGTGTCAAACGCCGCAAACTTCGCTAAGAGATCCATCCATGACGGACAAGTCCAGCCCCAAAGACCCAGAGCCCGAAGAGCAGAATTCTGATGACCAAGAGCCGAGGAAACCTTCTCCGAAGCTTGTCCGCGTGTTCAAAATCCTCACGATTTTATTCAGCCTCGTCTTCGCGCTGGTCATTGGTGAAATTCTAGCGAGAGCATTCACCAGCGACTACTACCTTCAAACTCGCAAGAGTGACGGCGGCTTGCTCATTCCATTCGAACCCAACACAAGCGCTGAATTAGTGATGGACGAATTCCAATGTCGATACGATATCAATCAATGGGGATATCGGGATAAGCGCGATCGAAGCGAGAAGAAGCCAAGCGGTAAGAAACGCTTAGTCATGCTCGGAGACAGCTTTAGCGCCGGTTGGGGCGTCGAGTTTGATGAGATTTACAGCACACGGCTAGAAAATCAACTTGGCGTTGAGATCATTAATGGCGCCAAAAATGGTGGCTGCGCCCTCTGGTATATCCACCAAGCCCGTTACGCAGCTCCAAAATTCCAGGCCGATGCGCTGATAGTTCAAGTCTTTGACAACGACCTCATTGACTGTGAACGAAGCAAGAAAGACCTGGAAGTCGTCGATGGAAAAGCCATCGGGCCCCTGCCCGAGGACCTC
>JARGOJ010001095.1 GCA_029210225.1 Planctomycetota bacterium | reverse complement strand
TAAAGAGGGTGAGGGCTTTCTTGATCATGATGGGTCCTCCAGTTTAGTGAGCATCTTCACGGCTTCGGTGTTGGTCCAGTCTAAGGACAATGGACAGATGGCAATGTAACCTTCTCGAAGGACCTCGTGGTCGTCGACGCGATCGCTAGGGTCAAACGAAAGTTTGGCGGAGAGCCAATAGTATTTATGGCCCCGAGGATCTTCGCGGCATTCATAACCGTCGTTCAATATGCTGATTGACATGGGTACAACGCGCACTCCCAAAATTTCTTCAGGAGGAATATTGGGCACGTTGACATTGAGCAGGGTCATTTTGGGAAAGAGCCCCCAGTCAATATCGTCGATCAGGCTTTTTAGTCTGGCAGCTGTCGGCTGATAGTTCAAATTTCTATATCCACAAAGGCTGATAGCGACCGCTGGAATTCCCATGGTCACCGCCTCTTTTGCCCCCGCGACAGTGCCCGAGTAGTGAACGAGCAAGCCAGCGTTCGACCCCTGATTGATACCGGATACCACGAGATCGACCGGGTTCTCAATGAGGTTTCGCAAGGCGAGTTTGACGCAGTCAGCAGGGGTCCCATCGACAACCCACCCTCGCATACCATTTTGCAGTCGCCGGGCCCGCAGCGGACGATCTAAGGTGAGTCGATGGGCGGTGCCGCTTTGCTGCATGCTCGGGGCGCAAACCACGACGTTATGGTCAGACTCCAGGGCGTCATAGAGCGCTCTCAGACCCTTGGCATCAAAGCCATCATCGTTTGTCAGGAGGATTCTCATGGGGTCTCTTCATGAATGGTTGTTCGCGGCCAGGTCGAAGTGGCGCCGCTTTGGGTTAGTGGCAATGTTTCAGGAGTCGACGAGCAGAGGCTCGGGGAGTGATTGTTCGGCGATCGCAGCCTCGTCTTCGATATCAGGCTGCGGGTCTCCTTGAAGGCTGGCTAGGCGTTTCACATGAAGGGCGTGAATACCAATAAGAAGAACAAGCGCGACGATGAAAACTTTCTGCATATCAGCAAATAGAACAACGCCTGAACTGTACATTTCTCCAACGAGGGGCGCCATCGAATCGAATTCAAAGACATTCGAGAGTTGGTTTTCTAAAAGGTATCGAGCGAAGAGTAGAAAGGCCGATCCGAATATCACACCGCTCAAGATATGCCCTCTCAAGAGTTGCGGGACACCGGGGAGAAAGTAGTCGAATGATCGAATTGGTGAGCTCTTTGGACCATCCTTTTCCGGCCCTCGACTAGGAAGTAGAAGACTCGCGAGGATGACGAGGAGAATGCCAGGAACCAAGAAAGATAGGTCCGAGCGGAACTCAATGAGGTCTTTCGTGCCGGCCCCGCGTGAACCTAATACTCTTGAAGAGGCCCTCACCAATTCATTGACATCTTGAGTCGACAAAAATATTCCGAAGAGGTTTTCGACGCAGCTGGTCCACCACACGGAACGGCCGAGGATGACCTCATCACGATCGGCCCGAGTGGGGGCGATCAGCACGGGTTTGAGGGTGTCAAACTTATCGATGAGGGCGAATCGTTGGGGTGCTAGCGCCAGGGCTTGATCCTTCGCTTTTGAATCGCGCGTAAGCGCAAAGCGCGCCCAAAGATTCTCGGGGTGAGGACTTTCGACGAGCTGGTCGAGCTGATCGGCGAGGCTGCTTTTTTGGTCGGGGCCCTGAAGCTTGCCAAACTCCCTCAGGAGGCATGCGTTGAAAGCGTTGGGATCCGATCTGACTTTTGCGATCTCTGAATAGAGGTCGACAGAGAGTTTTTTCTCTTCACTTTGGGCGAGGGCATAGGCGAGAAGCGCTTTGGACTTCTCACTTTGATCCATTTCCGCTTTGGCATGAAGATACTCAAGCGCTTGAGGATGGCTAGGAAGCCCCATGGAGAGTGGAGGAGGCGCCTTTTCCCTGGTGTCGAGGGCGCTGAGCATTGTGTCGTGAACGGCGAGTCCGGCTAGAAAGACGGCGATAATGATGCAGAGCCCAATACGATCTCGGATGGTCCAATAACTGGCTAAAGAGTGTTGGAACCGCAGGAAGGGGCTCTTGTGCCAGGCCTGCATGGATTCTTTGAATGTTTCGTAGCCGAGGCGCTTTAGGTCTCGCCGCTGTCGACGATAGACGCTCATGCAGGAGAGGATAATGACGAACGATCCAAAGAAGAGCACGTAGTCCGAGGCGCAATAAAGCAGGATATCGAGGAGAAGGACGCTCTTCATGCCGATGCCTGCGAAGCCGCTCTCCAGGCGTTCCTTAGACTCCTCCGTCAAGGCCTTTGGAAACTCTGGGCTCTCTACTTTAGTGTCGCCAAAGGTCTCGAGTTTCGTCTTCTTGGCTGAGCTGCTTGAGGCGAGCGCTGGAGCAAATGAGTCGCGCCAAGCCTCGATGACCAGGTAGCGCTCAAGGATCGCTTTTTTGTCTTTTGCTTTGGCGGCCTGTCCTCGGACGATGAGTCTATCGAGTTGCCGCGACAAAATTTGGCCAAGATCGTTTTCGCCAAAACCAGCATATTGTGGGACGTAGTGGTAATCGCGAATCAGTCGTTGGAAGGCGTGTTGAAGTAGCTCGTCGACGTGCTTGTGAAAGCCAAGTTCTTCCAAATCGGCCGCGATGGCGACTTCATCAAAGGCGGTGAGATACTCGTTGCGAACTTCCGAGGTTGCAACCACGACGTCATCTGCTGATTTGCGAGCTTGGTCGTAATCGTTCACCAATTTAAAGAGACGAGCCCGACGCAAAAGTAACCATGGTTGGCGACTATCCGTGTTCGCCAAAAGCTCGGAGACAGCGAGTAGATTCTTGGCGGAGGCCTTCAACTTGTCTAACAAGGGATCGATTTGCTCTTTTCGCTTCTCTGCGTCAACGTCCTCTCTCCGAAGCTTATTGTTTTCTTTCCTTATTTCATTCTGCTTCTCAATGATGTCTGCCCAGCCCAGCCAGGAG
>JARGOJ010001094.1 GCA_029210225.1 Planctomycetota bacterium | reverse complement strand
GGTCGGCGGTCAAGTGACAAGAAATGCAAATATCCGCCCGCTTAACAATACTCCGCGTATCCCACATCCCAAAGGTCTTCGATTTCTCATAGGAGCTGCCATCCTTATTGTGAATATTAATAAAGCCCGATGCCGGACCATGACAGCGCTCACAGCTGACCCCATCTTCAAGATTGAACTTGCTCCCGCGGCGAGATTTTTCAATGGTCCCCACAGTATGGCATCGCAAACATCGAGGGTCAGACCCAGAATTCTTAATGGGCTTGCTCGCCTCTTCATTGTAATCTTCAACAATATCTGCAGCCTCGTCACTGACGATCTTGTCAAAAGCCTTGGAGTGAGGGTCCTTTTTGCTCCAGGTCGTGTATTCCGTCGAAGAGCGCTCTAGTTTCCGCGACGTCGCACCATGACAACTGGGGGCGGAGCACTGCGCGGTGCCTAGATATTGATAGTCTTTATCATCTGCCTCGGCCACGAACACTTCGAGGATTGGGTCGTCAGGAAAGGAGAAGAGCGCGGCGAAGACGAGTCCTGCGAGGGCGGCTGTGGCAATCGGGCGAAAAGAAGTCGGGGCGCGAGAATTCATGGAGATCCCTCCAAACGGTCCTGTGACTTTGAACCGCGAGAATGTGCAATCGACGTGGTGAAGTATGAATCGTTATAGGCAGAAACCTGGAGACAGGGGAAGACATTTTACTGAGACAAATCAATTTCCGGGAGAAAAGCCTCAGGCAATCAAGACTCGAAGTCGATTTCAATCAGCGCCGAGGCTGCAAGATCATGAGACTCTCCCGATAATCAAAGCCCCCAAGATGCGTCTCAAAAATCTCACTTCCAATGATTCCATCCACTTTCGAAGGAAGCAAAGCTCGCTCCAACACCTCTGGTAAGACCCCGAAGGCCATAGCAGTCTCACTCTCCAGCTTTGGAGAGAAGCGGACATCCAATGAATAGCTCGGCGTCTCGTATTCACCAATGCTCGGGTGAAAGTCCTTCACAGTCTCTTGACTCTTCAAATCAGCCAAGTGGACCTTATTTAGATAGGATATCTGCGCTCCGGTATCGAAAAACAAGCGTCGAGAGATGCCGTTGACCCTTGGGTTCACAATGGGGACCGGCGCCGTCATCTCCAATTCAATCTTCACTCCCTCCAAACACAACGGATCCTCGGAAACCCTGAATTCGAGACGCTCCCAGTCAATAACAAAACTGACAGTCTCCAGGGCGTTCGCTCCGATCAAGAACTCAATGTCCGCCCCAATATGCGGCCCCAGGTCGGTCAACGCGATCCCCATAAAGTCTTCCGCTTTCCGTCGGTCTTGCCCTAAAAATTGAAAGCTCCGCGCTCCAATACAGTAGGGCGAACCGGTATCTAGGAGGCAGGGGCCTTCGGGGAGGAGAAGGATGATGTGCTTGTTGACGACCTTTATCGGAAATATTGCCACAGTCATGAGACACCCTTTATCCAGCGCGAAAGCGTCCAGAAGAACATGCTCGCCTCTCCAAACAACAACGTCAGATCAAAGAGGAATTGAGCTGGTGAGGCGAAGAGGCCGTTCATTAAATAACGCTCTCCTTCTCCTGGGACTGTCACAATATTAAGGCGCTGTCCCACCTTCATCTTATCCCAACGCTCTTTAGAAACTCGAATTCGCTCACCCCCCTCTTTACCAGCCTCGTCCGTACTGAACCAAAACAATTCTTTGGGGAGGCTCTCCCGACCCTTCTGCGAGATCGTCTCCAAGCTCACGATTCGTCCGTTAACCCAACCGCGAAGCTTCGCAGTCCGCCAAAGTTTCAGCCCCGTCAAGAGCATCGCTAGAGCAAAGAGGGCTGCGAGCCAAGACGGTGGACCGTTTTTGATAAGCCCCCAAACCCTCTCTAGAGTTGTCTCCAGGGCGAATGTGTTCATTTTCAATGGAGCCCTTTCCTCTTATGACATTGTCTCGAAACTGTCTGTTTTCAATTTTTCGAGGTCCTTCATTTGTCCCTTGCGTCCTACGGCAAAACTTTCAGCGAGGATACACTATGGGTTTTGCACTGCTAATTGATTCTCTAATTCTCATCGGCTTGATAAAATTGATTTGTCGAGAGCAAACCCCTGCTTTCGGCGATGTCTGCTGGTCCGTCGGCGGCATGATGCTCATCCATCTACTCCTCGCAATCTTCCTCCTCCCGGTCCTCGGCGGCTTCATCCTTATTCCTATGCTCATCATTGATTCAATATGGCTGTCCTACATGTTGCATCTCTCCGTAACATCAGGTGCCATGCTCATTATGAGTTTCTTCTCTGCGAAGATTGGCCTGTCCTTCATGCTCGGATAGCCTCAAGTCTATTTCTTCTCAGACGTCTTGGAACATGGAGGAATAAGGCGTCCTTCGCCAAACTCTAGGACTCGAAACGCCATGTTTGACACATTCTTTCTCTTCAGCGCCTCGGCAAGATCTTCAATCGGCGCGTTGAGAGCCTCATCCGTTAATTGAAAAGTGCCAAAGTGAATCCCCACGGTGGTGGACGACTCTAAATCTAAATGAGCCTGCACAGCCTCTGTGGGATTGACGTGGACATTCTTCATAAACCACCGAGGTTCGTATGCTCCAATGGGAATCAGGCTCAAGCGAAAAGGACCGAGGCGCTCTCTGGCCTTGCTAAAATGCGTGCCATAAGCCGTGTCCCCAGCGAAATAGATGTTCCCGGCTGTCGACTCAACGACAAAGCTCCCCCAGAGCGTCGAATCCTGGTCAAACAAGCCTCTCCCAGAGTTATGATTGGCGGGGGTAAAGTGAATCGCGACTTTGTCATTGAAGGCATCCCGATGCCACCAATCCATCTCTAGAACATTATTCAGGCCCTCGTCCTCAAGCCACTGCCTATTCCCAAGCCCCACATAGACCTTTGGGGAAAAGGCCTTTTCCAATCGCTTAAGAGTCGGCAAATCGAGGTGGTCATAATG
>JARGOJ010001093.1 GCA_029210225.1 Planctomycetota bacterium | reverse complement strand
GATGAGTTGGTCTAGCCCTTGGCCCTCAACATAGTCCATCACTATGAAGGGGGTCTCAGTGTCTAGTTCTAGTTTATGAACACTGACGATATTGCGGTGAATGTCGACGCTCGCAGCTGCTAGGGCTTCTCTCTCAAAGCGAGCGAGGGTCTCCATGTTGATCTGCTCAGGGAGGATGGTCTTAAGGGCATAGACGGCTTGGTCTTTCTCAACTTGGAACACCGCTCCCATTCCTCCCTGACCGAGGATTTGCGTGACCTGGTAGCCTTGGAATAAGAGGCCGACCTCTGGAGAAATGGAGGACCCAGAGTGACTTTGGGAGAGTTGAACTTGGCTGAGGACGTGTTGTGCGTGTTCTGGGCCCAAGTAAGAATAAGACACGGCAACATCTAACAGTGATCCTCCCTGAGCGCAGTGCTGAAGACAATAATGAGCCTGCTCTCGGCTGAGAAATCCCAGCTCGATGGCCTTCTGCCCTAATTGGAGGTTGCGAGCATTCATGTCTTCGTTGTAACTGATATCGTGAAAAATGTCCTTCAAGTTTGGGGGTGGCTAATGTCTGAACCTAAAAAAAGCTCCCAGGCTTAAGAGCGCGGGAGCTTTTTTAGTGATTGAATCCGAGTCGGATTAGAGCTTTGAAGACTCTAGCATTCTGTCAAACTCAGCGAGAACCTTGGGCTGAAGCTCTTTGAAGAACTCTGGGGTATTGAAGTGAGGCAGCTGAATATGGCTGACTTCTTCGTGGGCCACGCTCGGCATGACATAGTCTTCCGACGCGAAGCCTTGGTTCTTCTCCATGCGATAGCCGCGCAAGTAAGTGCGCTCGACCATGTTCGCGAGAATATCGCCGTCAATCTTGAGATCGGTCAGCTCAGCAATAGCCTCGGCCATTTGGTCGTTAGGCAAGGCCGAGAACTTACACACGCCGACAATGTCGTCGCGCATAATCGCTGGACCTCTGTGAGTGATCGCGTCGACCCAATAATCCATGTTTGTCTCGCGCTCATAAAGCAGCAGCAAGTAAGTCTTCATAGACATGTGGCCGCCAGCGAGAGCCCAGGGATAACCAGGGTTGGTTTGAGGCAGGTAGGCTGGGAACTCAACGCCTTTACAGTGCATCGCAAACTCAGGCGCGCCAATGGCGTCTGAGAGACGTTTCGAGCCCTGTCCGAGCTCGGGCATTTGACCGGTTCCAATGAGCTTAATGACTTCTTCGCAAGCGTGGTAATCACCATAAGCGAGGCCGTTGGCGACGGTTTTGCCGTCTGCGGCGTTTCGCTTGTTGTACTCCATGGCGTAAGACAAGGTCACGCCAATGGAAATCGAGTCCATGCAGTAGAGATCGACGAGCTCGACAAGCTCGCAGGCTTGATCAATATCGAAGATACCGATGTTTGAAGCGAGCAAGTTGAGCGGCTCAAAGTCGAGCTTGGCGCGGAACTTTCCGGGTTTCATCTTGCCTTTGATCTCAACGGCGTCATAGACGTTTTTGTGGCATGCGATTCCGCAACGGAAGCAGGCCTCGTCTTTAACAACATACTTCCCTGTCGCTTCCACATTGGGGCGATAGAGAGGAACAGACACGTCAGAGTCTGTGGGAACAAAGTTCATCTCTGGAGCGGCTTTGACAGGACCAAGGGCTTCATAGTTCGCCCAGGTTCCTCCTCCTCCATTGGCTTTTCTCTTATCCCGGAAGCGAGCGCTGCCCTTTCCGCGAGCAACCTCCATATTAAGCTCTTTGAGCTTGGGACTTGGCTTTGGACGTTCCATGAAGCGGTCGGGGCCGTCTGCCACGAGGGCGAAGAGGTTCTTGGAACCCATGACGCCCCCAAATCCACCGCGACCGCAGAAGCGAGGCTTGTTATCGCCAGACTTCAACTCGTTGACAGTGGACAGCGCAATAGCCGCGTAGCGAACGTTTTCATAGTTCTCACCAGCGGGGCCGATCGCTGCGAAGTGGGCGTCTTTGCCATGGACTTCGCGGAGCTTTTGAATCTTATCGTTGGCCAGCATTCCAGCCATAGGAGCCGCGTCGAGGAAGTGGAAGCCCGGAAGCTCGCCGAAACCATCGTCGGCAGTTCGGCCCTCAGGGACCGTCTCACCCTCTTCTCCTCCCGGAGCAAGGCGAAGAGTCACTGGAGTTTCGCTTCTTCCGGTGAAGAAGATCTCGTCGATATCAAGGAACTTAACCTTGGTGGAGAACTTACCACTGCCCGCTGTCCACATAGATCCAGGCTTACCGCTCGCTCCAACTTTGAGAGGAGAGTAGCCGTGGAAGTAGGTGCGAAGGCCGGTCATGAAGTCCGAGCCGCTCAAGATACCGAGGTTGAAGATGAACAAGGCCTTTGGATCGTAGGCGTCGTCGACGGGGTGTTGCTCAAGGATCTTAAAGGCGCGAGCGATGCCTCCAAGGACATCCTCGTAATCCTGGCATTGAACTCGCTCAAACCGGACGGTCTTTGTCGTGAGATCAACGTGATAGCGGTTGAGGTAGAAGTCTTGAGGAGACTTGGTGCCGATGGCCCGTGGCAGCTTCTCCTTTTCCTTCCCTTTGGCCTTCGCTTTTTTAGCAGCCGGTTTCTTGGCAGGCTCAATCGTGGCGAGAACCTTTTTGGGTGCTGCTTCGGCAGGGGCTGGAGCGCTCGTCGCGACGGCTGCAGGCGCAGGGTTTGCTGCGGCACGAATGAGAGCGCGGAAGATCTCTTCGAGCGCGGTGCTCGAAATGTATTTCTGAATGTCGGCCACGGCATCGGCTGTGGAGCCCATTCCAGACTTGACTTGATCGACGCCTTGGAGAATCTTGGTGATATCCCCCTTGAGCTCATCAGCACCAGCCGAGTTCGCATCCGCGGCTCCCTTTTTCAAGAGAGCGAGGGTGATTGTATTTTGGAGCAAATCAAGCCGCGCCCGAATCTTTTGGAATCGTTCGAGCGGTTTTTGAAAACGTTCGTCGCCCGCGTTTT
>JARGOJ010001092.1 GCA_029210225.1 Planctomycetota bacterium | reverse complement strand
AGCCTCTTATTCTTTTCGATCTCTTTCAAGACGGCATAGACTGGACGCTTACGTTGAAATGCTCGTCGCAGCGTGACCCTTTAGGTCAAGGCCGCTCCTGCGCTTCCAACCTCGAACACACTACAAGCTCAATGTGTTTTTTCGCTTTGGAGTTGGCGGCAACTTCTGAATGTTGTCTCGTCTTGTCCGCTAACGCGACTCATTTCGCCAACGCCACTCTTGTGCTTCCAAACGTAAGCGCTCAGTGAAACCATCAGACTTCTGACAGCAGAGCGACCGAATAGCCTGGAAGGCTTTTCGGACCTCTCCTGAGAAGATTTTAGCCTCCGGCAAAAAGAGGGCGCCATATGGCGCCCTCTTTCTAGATATCTGCTAAGTCGTCTTTGATTTTACGATTTTGAAGATTGGTTTTCGGCCCACTTGATAGGTGTGAGTGTTGCCACTTGGCTTCCGGGAGTCGAAGGCAGGACCTTCATGACATAGCTCAGATAATCCCAGAGATTCAGTTCCAGTTCTTGGCAACTCAAGACTATTGAATAGATCACGGCCGCTCTTTCTGCACCTGCGGGGCTCCCAGCGAAGAGCCAGTTTTTCCGGCCAATTGCGATCCTCTTCATCCCGCGCTCAACTCTTGAATTGTCTAAATTCAGGCGAGGGTCATTGAGGAACTCTTTCAAAGCCATTTCTTGGTTGAGTGCGTATCTCACTCCTTCATAGTAGGCGTCACTTTCGATCATCGTTTTATTGAGTTTCCTCAACCAATTGAATAACTCATTGACAATGGGTTTGGAAATTGTCTCTCGCGTTATTCTAAGCTCTTCAATTCCGCCACTTCGTCGAGCGTCTCTATCGAGCTTGTAGATCTTTGCAATGGCCATGATAGCCCACTGGCACGCTTGATCGCCTTTTTTTGCTGCGTTTTCAAAGTATCGACGACAATGTGCCCAGCACCCGACCTCGACACGCTCTTGGTTTCGATAAACAACATCGAATGGAGTGGCCGCGTCAGCCTGGATGAAGCCTGAATAACTCGCGAGGATTGTCTTCGGTAGATCTCCGCTCTTTGTCACAGAAGCTTTACAAACAACACTTCCGAGCGCTCCACAAAACAGCCAAAGATGACCATTTCGGATCTTCTTTTCGTGAGTGGGGTCTCTCACACGGATCTTCGTTTCATCGAATTGAACGACATAGTTTCCAAGCGCTTCATTTTCAATGGCTCGGGCTAGAACCTTGAGCAAAGAGCTTGACTGTCTGACCCAGTTCGACAGCGTGCCGGTGCTGAAATCTAGGCCATGCTCAAGGAGCATCTTCCTTTGTCGATCCAGGGGGAGGTGATAGCCGTATTTTTGAACTAACAAATGTGCGAGGAAAGATGAGTCTGCGAGCCCTTTGTGAATGGCTTGATAGGGAGGATTCGCAGTGGTCACTGTTTTTCGGCAATTGGGACAGGCGTACTTTGGTCGAATGGTTTTCTTGACCTTGAATTGAGCGGGCACATAGATCAATCGCTCGCTTATGTCTTCGCCAATCCGACGTTTAGGCTCCTGACAACAATCACAAACAAGCTCTTCAGGCTCTGGCTCTATGATATCAGTCTCTCGCTCCAGGTGCTCCGGCAATTTTCTTCGCCCGCCAGGCTTGCGTTTGCGCCGAGGTTTTTTGTGAAATCCCATTTCTTCGTCTGGAGTCTCAAAACTCTCTTTGGAGAAGTCAGGCTTCACTTGATCGGATTCGTCCCAAGTCTGGAAAGCCAACTTGAGCTGATCCGGATTGAACTTCTCAGAGCGTTTGCCAAAAAGCATTCGCGCCAATTTATCCAAGGTCTTTTGCAGCTTATCGACTTGAGCACACTTTTCTTTAAGACTCTGGCTTGCGCGAGTGAATTTGACTTCCGTTTCCTCAAGCTTTTCTTTAGCCTGCGTAAGAGCTTCAAATTCAGCTTTTGAGATTGTGATTGTTTCAGAGTCCATACCTTATCTTTATTCCGTGACGAATAATTTGCATGGAACTCCCAAAATAGTCTTTGACGGAAGAGCCCTCGGGGCCCTTAATTCAAGTCTTACAAGAGATCTAAGAAGCTTGGCGTGGGCAAACTTGGACGAGCGTCGTCGTAGCTCAGTTTACTTCGCTGAGTCGTCTGGGCTGAAAGTCTTTGCCAGTCAATTCCCGACAAGAGCCAGGATAGCTGCTCGGAATCCAATTCGACGACGACAGCTCCTGGCTTTGGCTCAGGCCACTGGAATCTTCTTTGATCCAGTGTCCGTAGCAAAAGCCAGAAGCCAAGCCCATCATAAATCAGGACCTTCGCCAGTTTTCTTCGCTTGTTACAGAACGCGAAGACGTGTCCACAGCGAGGATCTCGTTTGAGGATCTGATTCACAGTCAACGACAGCCCTCGAACAGACTTACGCATGTCCGTGGCTCCGGGAGCAATGAAGACCTTCAAACCCAAGGGCACATTCAACATGGCAATGACCTAACAGTCGATAAGATGCGGTGAAGATTTGCTTCGTCGAAGCCATTGGGAATGAACAAAACACCAACGCGATCAATAAGAAGACGAAATTGATTGGATTGCTGTGAGTCGACAGTGTTTTGGGATTTGAGAACGACGGGCAAAAGAGCCGGAAGAGTATCTTGGAGTTTTAGAGGCTCGAATTCCGCAAGTCGCCCTTCTCGCTTGAGATAGGAGCGATAGGTGTAAAGGAGCTTGGGGTCGATGGAATGCTTCCGCGCTAAATCAGCAATGGATTGACCCGACTGTCTCGATTGAAAAACACGCTGATAGAAGTCGAACCGAGTTTGCTTGGCCATAGGAGTTTCCTTTGAGAAATTTAGAAACTCTAAGGCCTAACAAAACATTGCCTCAAAGCCCAGTCACTCTTGCTGGGTTCACTGAGTGCATACTAATTGTCTGACCATCGAGATTTGAGTCTGGACCGGCAGGAGAGCCTTGGGAC
>JARGOJ010001091.1:2705-2965 GCA_029210225.1 Planctomycetota bacterium | reverse complement strand
AGTCGTCGATGGCGTCACTGTGACGGTGCAGAAAGGGCGAGAGGCAATTGACGACGCTGTGAGTGTTTGAGCTGATGATATCGACTTCGATGTCCTCAAGGCTTCCCATGAGTTCGCTTGCTCTCGTGCGGATTTGCTGGGTCCAAAGCTCCGCGCCATCGGGGTTGTAGTCGTTGCCCAGGGCCTTATCAATAAAGATAGAGAAGTCAGGAATCGGTTTAATGACAGTCTGACTTTTGAGTATGGCGCGGCCTGTGGTC
>JARGOJ010001091.1:0-2695 GCA_029210225.1 Planctomycetota bacterium | reverse complement strand
GCATGTCGTGGATGCGGGAGAGCAGATCGTCTGGCCAGATTTTTTTGAGTCCTTCGAGTTCGTCAGCGCTGACCGGGAGCCGCTCCAACATACTCTCCTCCGCTTGTCCGCCCTCTTTTAGGGCCTGAGCGATCTCGACCATGAGGTGTGGCGAGCGTATGCGCTTCCTGAGCTTCCTGGCTTCCACGGAGTGAAGGCAAAGGTTGGTCATGAAGTCTATGAAGTCTGTTTGACCGTCTCTCAACTGAACGAGGCTCTTCCCGGTCTTGAGTTCCCAGATAGAGCGTCTGCGAGCCTTGGTTGTCACCTTCTCGGCAATGTCATCGGGGCGGGACAGAAGCAGCGGGAGGTTTCGGGACAGCAGCATGACATAGTTTTTTGTGAGGTTTTCCGGGAGGCGCCTGATGGCGTAGAGCCATGCGCCCGTATCGATCTCTGCTCTGTTGACCCCAGGATGAAGCGCGGGGCTCAGCGCTTTGTAACCGCTGACAATGGCGCCGAGGTCCGCCACCCCCTGAGATTTGGCCTCTTCGAGGGCGGCATGGAATGACTCAAGCTTGGCGAAGAGGCTTTGTTTCTGACGGAGGTTCCGAGCCAACGCTTGCGCGACGGGCATGGATTCTTTGATAATGGAGAGAAAGTTGTCTCCGGACATGACGAAGCACTGACAAGGGCCGCACGCGACGACATTAAATCGACGCTCGTCCCCAAAGAGCGCGCTCCTCTCCCCAAAGTAGTTTCCCGGTCCAATACGACCGATGAAGGCATCTGGATGACGGGACGGGTCGATGATTGACACTTGTCCGTCGACGAGAAGAAAGACTTCACTGTCGTTGTGACCCTGTTCCACGATCGTTTCGTTGTCGCTGTAGTCTCTGACATTCATCGTGTCGAAAAGACTGATGCGCTCGGCGCGGGATAGATACTTGAAGGGCGAGATCTCGCCAAGAATCTCTGAAGTCATAGGTACACTTCCTGTAAAGAAAGGATTCAGGCTTTCTCTTTGAACTTCAAAACATGTTAAACAAGTTTATGCTGCAAATGCATCCCACGAGGATGATCGAAGCTCAGAATTATTTACGCGGAGATTTTCTGCGTTTGTGAATTGGCACGGTTTTTTCTTGTGAGAATGAGTATTCGTAGTTAGAAACAGCCGTAAATTTGTGATTGACACCATTCTTACCGACGTTGGCAAGGTTGACTTCTTGAAAAAGAAGCGAAAAAGAACCGAACGCGAAACCCAAACGGGAAGAATGACGACTTAGTGAAGAATGAGGAAAAAACATATGTGGCGTAAGGTATCACTTGCTTCCGTCGCTTTGACTCTTGGTTTGTTGACCTGGAGTATGGCGGACAACGACAGCTTAAAGGGAACCGCTGAGGGAACCGGAAAAGCTGCCAATAGCTCGACAACAGGCACCATGACCATCGACGGTGAGAACGTCTCTTACACATTCTCATTCTCGAGTCGGGCCAATCGTCGACTCCCCTCCGTTGCGATCAGCGGAAAGCTATCGGGCGAGAAGGTCGTCTTCAAGGTTGGAAAGTCCGCCGGTATCACCGAGCGTCTCGGAAACTTAACCGGAGACGTGGATCCTTCTGACGTTATTGATTTCAAAGGTTACCTTCGTGTTCGCGACGGTAAGCTCTCTATGAAAATCCGCGGCACAAAAGGCGTGGACATTCATGGCACTCGCGTTCGTACGATCCGCTTCGCTGGCGACTTTGTCGCTGACGAAAGCTCTGACGGTGACGATAACAACGGCACTGGCGACGAGAACGGTGACGAGAACGGCGATGAGAATGGCACAGAGCCAAAGACAGAGCGCGTGAAAATCGGTCGCGAAGGTCTTGATATCAAGCCAAACACAAAATACACGGTTGTTGTTCCTTTAGCCGGAACACTCACACTTAAAGTGGGTGGCGGCGAAGTGACAGTGACACGCCCAGACGGCAGCAAAGTGGAAGACGCCAGCAAAGCCATCGAAGTTGATAACAAGCAACTCGGAACTTACAGCGTCGAGATCAAAGAAGGCAGCGGAACAATCGCAGCGACCTTCTTCCAAGATGGCCGTATCGACTCACGAATCCGTCCTTGGTCTTCACACACCTGGTATCCAATCAACGCTCACTCAGACAGCGCTGGAACCTCCGAAAACAAGGCGACCATGTATCACAAAGGCGGACCTCTTGAGAAGTTTGACAAAGCGCTCAAGCTCGAAGGTTCTTCTTCAGCCCAGCACTGGGAGATCAACGGCTACGGAAATCGCACAGGACTTGAATTCGAGAACGGTCACTACAGCAGAATCGGATCCCCAAAAGAATCAAACTGGATCGTCGACTGTAACCTTAATGGTGTCCGTCGCTACAAAGACGACGCCGCTTACATGAAAATGGTCGACACCAACGAAGACGGCGAAGTCACCAAAGACGAGCTCACAGTTCACGCTAAGAACAACGCGCTCCTCAAATTCTGGAAAGCCTACGACAAAGACGGAAACGGGTCCGTCACCAGCGACGAGATCTCAGCTAGCTTTGTTTCAAAATACGACAGCGATAGCGATAAGAAGCTCTCTGAAGACGAGTGGAACGCAGCTCTCAAAAAGGACTACGATCACCTCCTCGTAAGCAATTCTGAAGCTGAAGTGGCTCGCACACTTGAAGAGCGGGACAACGACGGCGACGGCAAACTCTC
>JARGOJ010000056.1 GCA_029210225.1 Planctomycetota bacterium | reverse complement strand
ATCCATTGGCCTATGGAGAACGTTCGTCATGATAGTTGGAGAGCGCTGGAGACAGTGCTCGCGGACGGTCGATGCCGGGCCGTTGGGGTGAGCAATTACACCGTGGGGCATCTTAAGCAGTTGAAGGAGCGGTCGTCGATCATTCCTGCGGTGAATCAGGTCGAGTTTAGCCCGTTCTTGTATCAGAAAGAGCTGCTTGAATATTGTCAGGGAGCGGGCATCTTGATCGAGGCATACAGCCCGTTGACTCGGGCTAAGCGGCTTGACCACGAGGGGCTCTGTGAAAGGGCCCGGGCACACGGCAAGACGCCGGCCCAGGTGCTGATCCGATGGATTTTACAGCATGGGATGGTGGTCTTACCGAAGTCGGTTCATAAGTCTCGAATTGAGGAGAATTCGCAGGTCTTCGACTTTGTATTGAGCGAGGACGACATGGCGTACCTCGACTCCCTTAATGAGAATTTTCGGACCTGCTGGAACCCTGAAAATGTGAGCTAGGGAGCTGGCGCTTAGTATTTGGGCCAGCGTTTATCGCCCCAGATGGCGCGTTGGTCGTCGACTTCGGCTTCCATGCCGATCTTCTTGGCGATGCGACGAATGAAGAGGTCTTCGTTGCGAGTGACTTCGTCGTCGGCGAGGATGACTTTGATGAGGCCGTTGAGCAGGGCTTCTTTTTCGGCGTAGGTCTTTGGCAGGGTGATCTTGGCTGTCTTACCTTGAACACAGGCCTCCCAGATTTCGCTAATCTCGGCCATGTCGAGGTCCAAGCGAGCAGCGAGGTCGAAGAGGACCTTCTTTTCTTCATCTTGAACGGTTCCATCGGCAAAAGCAGCCTTGAACCAAATCCAGACGGTATCCTTCGCGTTCTTCATCTTTACTCTCTCTTCTTTCCAGGGCCTAGGGCTAGAGCCCAGCGTAGGGCGGCCTATTATTCCTCAAAGACGGCGCTGTGGGCAAGGGAGCACTGCAAAACTTAATATTTGTATTCCCTGTGAAATAAAGGCTTAGAACAGATTCAATGGCCAGCGACTGGAGTCCTGTGGGGCATCTTCTTACTTTGATGGGAACTTTGGAGGGGATGAGGAAAGGGAGTGATAAACTTTGATCATCTCTAGAAGAGGCTTTTCTCATGATCACTTCCAAACACCACCTCTATAAATCCGATCTCCGTGCCGGGAGCGCCCTCGCTGTTCAGGCAACGCTCTCAGTGACCTCGATCGTTGAGAAGATGCAGCATAGTATTGTCCGAGTGCCCTTTGTCTCTGGACCGGTCTCTCATAAGCGCGCCCGAGCGCTCACCGGAGCGGTCTATGGGATCGTTCGTGGAGTGACGAAGACAGTCGGTTGGAGCCTGGATAAGGTCTTCGCCAAGCTCTCCGACCCCGATTTCGTCCAGCCCACAGAAGAGCGAGAGATTTTTGTCGCGGCCTTGAATGGTGTCCTCGGGGATCACCTGGCAAAGACCTCAAACTCCCTCGCTATTCCCATGACGTTTCGCAGTGAAGGAAAAGCCCTGAAGCTGACTTCTGAGAGCTTGAAAAATCGCTTTCCCAAGGCCGGATCGAAGCTTCTTGTTTTGCTTCATGGCCTCTGCATGACCGATTCACAGTGGACGCGTCAAGGGCACAATCATGGCGTGGAGCTGGCGAGAGAGTTGGGATATACGTCGGTCTACCTGCGCTACAACAGCGGGCTTCATATCTCAGAGAATGGTCGCCTCTTCGCCAATCAATTAACGGAGCTTATCAAAGCCTGGCCTGTCGACATTGAAGAGATCACCCTGCTTGGTCACAGCATGGGGGGCTTGGTCGCTCGCAGCGCTTGTCATATTGCTAGCGAATTGAAACTCGATTTTCTGCCTTTAATTAAGCGCGTCATTTTCCTGGGGTCACCCCACTTCGGTGCCCCCCTTGAGCGCATGGGCCATGGCTTGGAGTTAATCTTAGGTCTCAGTCCTTACACTGTTGCCTTAAGAAAACTCGGTGAGCTTCGCAGCGCCGGGATTACGGATTTACGTCATGGCAACCTTCGTGATGAAGACTGGCAAGGGCGGGGCCGCTTCGACTTTACAGAGCAGCATCCAGACCCTTTACCTATGCCTGAATCAGTGTCTTGTTTGGCGATTGCAGGATCACTGTCAAAGTGGGGCCGCCTCGGTGATGGCATGGTCCCATTGAAGAGCGCCCTAGGCCAAAAAGGGGAAGCGATGCTCTTTGAAGAACGCCAAGTGATTCGGGGTATTAATCATTTGGATTTGTTGAATAACAAAGACGTCTACAACGCGATTCATGCTCACTGCGCGGATTGATTTCAATGATTGTTATTCGTGGGGATTTGTTACGAACCCGGTGAACAAACATTTTTCGCGTTGTTGTGGGCTCTGGGTCATATGAAGGACCCGTAGGGGCAAACCCTGTGTTTGCCCGGGATTTGCTATTAGGAAGGCCGGCCTAAACACTGGTGCCAAAGTGAATCTTTGAGTCGAAAACTGTCTTCGACAAAGTGACCGTTGCTCACTTCCAATGCGGGCTTTCTTTGTAATATCTTTTGGGCGACCAGAGAGTCGAATTTGGGTGGAAGCAATAGCACTCGAAGAGATGGAATCTTGACCAATGTCTTGAGCGCTTCCTCTGTGATGCCAACACAATAGCGTAGGGAGAGCCCTTCCAGCTTAGGCATCTTTGTTAGCTGTTTTAGCCCGACATCACTAATTCCAGGATTTCCTTCAAGTTCTAGAGTCCTTAGGTTTCCGAATTCAGAGATCCATTCGAGGTGCTTGTCTCGAATGTGTGAGTTTTTCAAACTAAGGTGTTGGAGCTTGGGAAGTGAGAGCGATTGAAAACAATCTGCGCCATGGAGTAGTTCATAGAGTGATAGGGTTTCTAGGGACTCTGCCAATGGGGGGAGCTTCTTCTCTATAAACTGTGGGCCGTGAAGAGCAAGGCACTTTAGCCCTGTCAATTGAGACAGGAACTCTAAATGACTGGCTTTTGTTTTTTTAATACCCAGGTGGAGTGCTTTTAGATTGGGTTGTAGCGCGCAAAGCTCGAAGTTTTCTGGGGCCATCTTGCAAGCGATGAGGCGCATGGTTGTTAGCTTTGCCACGGTACAAAGGTGTTTGAAGCTTTCACGCTGTATCGTTTCACTCTTATGGCTCGCGTTTGTGTAGAGGAGTGCTAAATGACGCAGTGCACACATCTCAGGGATGCTTGTTAGACTTGCGTTGGGGAGCTCGCTTCCTTGAAATTCCAAGACTCGCAAAGCGGAGAAGTTTCCGAGATTTTTGAGTAGTGTTTTGGAGACTCTCGGCGACTTGGGGGTTTGGATAGCGAAGACTGGGAGTTTTGTTTGCTGGGTTTGGGCAAAGTCGCCATAATCCCAGACTCGATGATTGTAGAGAGGCTTGGCTTTGCAAGCGAACTTGCTCGCCTGCCCAAGCCGCTTTGATAGCAGGGGCGCTTCAAGCGCAGACAGCGCCGCCCCAAGCTCCAACGCCAAGGGTTCTTCCCGCTCAACTGCGCCGTGATCAAAGAGCAGGTTATACGCTTCGACCGTCTTATCAGTGGCAGCAAGGCCCCGAGCCAAGGCATTGAGCGCTTGCCTGTTGGACGGGTCGGCGTGAAAGCGCCGCTGTAACTCAGCGAGAGTGTTATCCATAGTTCAGTATTGTTTCTGTGCTTTTCAGTCCATTCTCAATGATTGTTAGGGACGCCCCATGCATTGACCCCAAATCGGATGTCTTAATCGCCAATGGTCATGAAAGCTGTTTGTTGGGGCCGTTTCGAGTTGGATTTGTGGATGATCTCTGAGCCGTTCCCTCGCAGTGTTGAGAACCATCGCTCCGCGAACGTCGAGGGTCTTGAGGGCTGGGAAATCTTTGAGAAGCTCCAGGGCCTGTTTACCCAGTCTCCGGCAATATCTAAAGGTGAGAGTTTCCAAGTTTGGTAGCTGGGCGAGGGGTTTTAGATCGTCGCTTTTGAGCTCCGGATTATAGTTGAGTTCAAGGGTTTTTAGCCGGGTAAACTTGGGGAGAACCCGGAGATGTTGAGAGGTCAATTGTGCGCTCGCTAAATAGAGAATCTCAAGCTTTGGAAGCTCTAATTTTTCGAGCTGTTCACCGGTGTAAGTGACATGGCTCAAGTCGAGAGCGCGAAGCTGTTCAAGACCTTTGGGGAAGACTCCGAGGTCGATGTCATTGGAACTTAGGGAGAGGAACTCCAGCCTTGGCAGCTTTGTTAAGAAGTCGAGGCTTCCGAGTTCTTTGGAATCCGATAAATCCAATGCTTGGAGAGTTGGACAAAGGGTACAGAGCTCATAGAGCTGTCTTGGAAGTTTGGAATGCTGAATCTTGAGAGTTCTGAGCGGAGCGATGGTGCAAAGATGTTTGAAGCCCTCTCGCCGGTTGCTGTCGGTCGGGTCAGAGACATTGATGCTCTTCAGAAAAAGGTGACGGAGCGATGGCAGCTGGGGAATGCTTAAGAGGTCCTTGGTCTTAAAATTTCGAGAGTGGTCAAGAAACAATGTCCTCAGGGCCGGAAAAGCACTAAGGTTTTTGAGGAGGGTCTTTGCGGTGCCTTTTCGTCCATTGTGGGTGATCGCTAGCACGGGGTTTTTCTTGTATCGAACGCCATGCAAATATAAATAGGTCCATTGTCGAGTTGTGCCGTGGGGCTCCCAATTGAGGGCGAACTGGGAGGCCTGCCCCAATTTTTGGGACCGGACTGATTCTTCACTTTCGGCGAGCCTCGCGCCTAGCTCCAAAGCCAAGGGCTCTTTCTTATCGACAGAGCCATGATCGAAGAGCAGGTTATACCCTTCCCCTGTCTTGCCAATCGCTGCAAGACCCCGAACAAGCGTATTGAGAGCTTGCTTGTTTGAAGGGTCGAGGTAAAAACGTCGTTGAAGTTCAGTGAGAGAGTTGTCCATAGTGAAGAGGAACGCTGCTTTCAAAGACCGAAGAGGAACTTGAACATCCATATGAAACTGACGAAGGTGAGGATCAGCCCGAACAATGCAAAGACGCGCCAGGGGACTTGAGGCCATTTGCTACGAGTGTTGGCCAGGCCGCTGACTGCTAAGGCTCCCGAGAGAAGCATCAAGGGAGGGAAGGCGAAGCTGAGCAAGGCGAGGACGGGGCTCGCGATGGCGACGTAGTTCTTCAATGATCGACGATAGCAGCTCTCGAGGCTCGCGTCAGAAAGGGGAATGCTGAAGGCCAGCTTGGTCCGGGGATTGAAATGAGCTATGACAATAAGTGCGACATAGCTGAATGACCAGGTGAGAAAGAAGTGAAGATATTTGGGGTCTTCCTCTTCAGAGTAGAAGTAGTACGTCATTCCTAACAAGAGCGCGGGGAGCAGCAATATGATGTAGCGAGCCCATTTGACACCGGCCAGGTAAAGCTTAGGGATGGTCACAAAGAACACGCCGACAACGAAAATCAGAAAGTACGTTTTGTAATTGGCCCATTGAATTCCTCCCGGAGACATGAATTGCAGAAGGCCTAACAAACCGATGAGAAGGCTTCCAGCGATGAACATGGCGCCGACAACGAAGGGGAAGGCCGCGACCGCAGTGACGAAACCATCTGGGCTGCCCCAGGCATTGTGCCTGTAAAGCTCCCTATAGCTGCGCCCATCGACCTCGGAGCAAGCTTTGCAAACCTTATGATCGACGACGTCAAAGGTGCAGTCCTCACAGAGATCGCTTTGGCAAAGCTCGCAGACGGCGCTCGCGTCGCGATCTTCATGGTTTTCACACTGAGCGGGGTTTTCATTCTCCATGGTTTACTAGGTCCATCTCTTCAATGATTGGAAATTACTCTCGGGCCCTATGATCAAGGGTTGCAAAGGTGTGGAGCTTTAAGAGTTGGCCGCCAAAAATGCACAATAGAATGATTGTCACTTCTTCTATCGACGCAAATGGTGACAAGAGCGCAATTATTGTTCCCTGCATGAGCTGGACAGGGATGAGCACGAGGGAGATCAATAGCGCGACGGTCGGAGGTGTTGTTAAACGGAATTGTGTGAATAGAAAGCCAAGGAATGCAATCAGAAGCACGAGGCCAACAGAATTAAAATTCGTTGGCGACTTGGTCGTTGAATCCATAGTGCTCGCGAATATCGAAAGGCTCCAAAGTCCAAAGAAGGCAAGGGTTACGAGACTGAAGAGGGCTATGATGACCTTGCGATAACGGGACCATTTGGGATGAGGCGCGGTTGAAGATTGTCGCTGCCACTCGCCAAGAATGTCCTTCTTGAAGAACAAAGCAAAGCTGGCGCAGAGAAGGGAGAGGGAAATGAGGAGGATATGGTTGTCGAAGCGGTAGCAGATGTGGGTGAGGAGGATAAACCCAAAGCCGGCGAAGAACGCGCCCCAGCGAATCCAGAGTGACAAATAGGCGACCAGATGAACAAAGAAAGCGCTGAGGCTGAAGAGCAATAGACCCCGGACGCTCAACAGATCCCCGGCCAGGGGTGAACCCTGGGCAAACAAAATCATGACTGAGATGATCAATCCAACCAAGTAGGGACTATGAGCGAGAGTGAGCCCGAGCAATTTTTGCCGGAATATCTGGGGCAGGGGGACTGGAAAGAGCGTCAGGCTGGATAGCGTCTGACCGCGAAGCTCTTCCTGAATCGTAACGCTATAACCATGAGCCAAATGCGCGAGAAAGAGAAAGGCGAAGCCCTGGAAGAGGACCCAGGCCTGAGAGTTGTGATAGTAGAGATGCCCATTCCTAACGGTATATTCGCCGCTAAGTATCCATTGAAAGAGTCTCCACTCCTTCATGTTCGGATAGGAATAGTGAACGAAGACAAGAAATCCCAGAGCGAAGGTCACTCTCGTGAGCCAATGAAGGACACCTCCGGCGGTGTAGGTGAACTCAAACCAGACGTGAGCGAAGGCCCAGGAACGGCGGGACTTTGCCTGTTTGCTAGGGGACGCCGTCGCGGTCTTCATCTCCGATGCGTCCTCTAAGGGCGCGCTGACATCGCTCGGAGCCTTGCCAGGCTTGCCTTCGCGATTGAAGTAGTCGAAGCTTAATGTGGAAACAGTCAATAGGACGAGGCTGGTCCCATAACTAAAGAGCATGTGATTGTAGAAGAGCTGGCTTTGCCAATTCGCATAGTTTTTCTTCTGGAGCATATCTGTCGGGAAGAGAATGGACAGCTGATAGAGTAAATAACGGGCTCCTTGAGACGAGCTGAAGAAGCTGAGAATCCAGGGGGTTAAGAAGAAGATCACGAGCAGGGCGATCGTGAAGAAGACGGCTTCGCCGTTGCGACGACTGACGACGCTGGCGAAGAGCGCAATGCTCGAAGTGAGGACCAGGTAGGCGGAGAGGGAGAGGTGCACCGCGAGGATTTGCGTGAGAGTGATGCCCCCAAAGGCCACGCTGAGAATCGTGAACGGGCATTGAGCGATCAACAAGAGGAAGACCGAGAAGAGCCGGCTCCCCCATTTCCCTAAAAGGATCGCCAAGGGAGTGACTCGGGTCATCCGGAGCAGGCCGAGGGTTCCCAGCTCTTTCTCTTCAGTGATAGAGGTGGCAAAAGAGCTGACGGCGAGCAAAGTAATGATCATAAAGTCGACGACAACAATGCCCGCGAAGAGAGTCTTCCCAGGTGCTTGAAGTTGATTTCGACCTTTGTAAGTGCCGTAAATCGCAAAGAGCAAGAAGGCGAAGAAGGCTATACGGGTGATATAGGTCCAATTCGCCCGAGTATCGGCGCGAAGAACACGGGTGAAGAGGGCTAGAGAAGGTCGGGTCAGCACAGGATGTCTCTTACTTTAAGGGTTCTACCAGAGAGATATGAGTCATAGAGAGGGCGCTGCGCTGACCCTGCCAATCCTTCACTCTTAACTCTCCAAAGGCATCGGAAATGATAAACAAGTCGACTTTATTACGAATTGATTTCGGGCGTCGCTGCTCTATTCCATTCACATGATCGAGGGCTCGAACCATGAGGATTCTGAGCAGGAGTGAGTAAGTCCGAATGTCTTTCTTTGGGCAGAGCTTGGCTAAGGACTTGTCTTCGCCAATAAAAGTATGGAAATTGGATCGCTCAGGATGCTCGTAAGATCCCCAGTGACGGCCATAAGTATTGCAAAGCTCATCGGTGAATTGAACCATTCCAATGGGGTGAGGAGAGAGCACCCATTGCTCGTCGGTCCACTCTAATTCATAGACTTTGTCGTTCATGCTGGCCCAAACAATGGCCCGGTCTGGTGAGATCGCGTCTATCAGCTTTAGGCGCAGGTCATCAATACCATCCTTCTTCCAATTCAATTTTAATGAATGAAGCTCTTTAATCATCGGCGGCGATTTGACCGTGGTCGAAACCCGCGAGTCGGTGTGGGAGAAGAGCGGGATTTCTCTTTTATACGAGGCCTCTTCGCCATTGCGAATGGTGACTTGCTCTCCTTCCAACTCAAAGTTCGTCAGATACTGACGCCCGCTGTTCAGAGTGAAACTATAACTGTCTTCAGTTGTGACGAAGAGATTGGACCATTGATCAATCGCATAGCCGTCGCTGATGGGGCGGGCGTAGACAATGGAGATGTCCTGAGCGCTGTTGTCAGTGCCTTGTCGGCCGAGCATATAGACGATGCTGCTGAAGATCGCCGAGCATAGAAGCAGGTAGATAAGCGAGATCTTGTAATTCCTCACCTTCTTGCCGATATACCAGTTCACCGGGCCGGCGAAGAGTATGTAGCCCATAAGCGTGGCGAGCAGGAGCGGCCAGTTGTATTGAGGACCCCGGACAAAGCCGCGAAGATGCTTAATGATGGCGAGGTCCGGGCCTCCTGCAGGACTGCGTCGGCCCTTCGCGTAGGTCGGCAGGAGGAAGCCAAGCTCAGTCAGTTTCTTGACGGAGAGCTGCCAATGAAAGTTCTTGTGCCGAATAATTAATCCCTGGCCATAAAGCGTCTCTGTTTTCTTTGTATTGAGAGGCGCGAGTATGCCTTCAAAGCTTGGTGAGGATCCATCGACGCGGAGAAAGAGATGAACGGTGCCGCCTTGGTAGAGCCAATCGATAAAGGCTTTTTGTTGAAGGTCTGACCAGTATGGTTGGTGGGCGAGTAAGGCGCTGTGAAGGTTGCTTGTGAGGTTGACAGACTGAGGGAAGAGCGCCACTTGAAATGAAGGGATGCCTTTTACCGGGCGCTCCGCAGCATCGACGGAGAAGAGCACCCGGGCTGGAGGCCCCACTTTTCCACGACCAATTTCATGAGTGAATAGCTCGTCACCAACGGTCCAGGTGACTCGCCAGGTCATAATGTTCTGCTCAATGAATGGCGCCCATTGAAGCCAACGACTGGAGCCACTCGCGAGGAAGAGGTCTTTTTCTATGACCACAATATCTTTGTCTGAAATGGATCCTCTTAATTGAATGGATCCTTTGAATTCCTTCGTGTCTGTATTCTTAACGAGCATTGATAAGAGGTTGAAGCGATCGTGGCGTACCGTGTTTGAGAAGCCCCATTGCTTTTGCTCGATGTCGAGGGCCTGGCTCGGGCTGGTCAATAGAACAAGGGCGAGAAGGGAGAGCAGGAATGTCTTTGCTATGTAGCAGCCGCGCATAAAGAACTCAGTTTAGAAATTCGAGGACAGGTTTTAAGAAGGCTTCGACATTGTCAACGTGAGCGAAATGGGACGCTTGGTCGAGTTCTTTATAGATCGACCCAGGAATCAGTGTATGGAATATTTTGCCAAAACGTGGGGGGACCATGGGATCTTTGTTGGCGTACAGCAATAAGAGCGGGACTGGGAACTCTTCGCCCCGGGCTTTTCTCTCCGATAACAGCGCGTTGAATGCTTTCATCGGGGCGGGGTTCATGGTCTCGGACAGGTATTTGATGAAGGCGTCCGCTCCCGATCGTGTGCCGAGCAGGTCTCCGTATTCTTTGGCCTCTTCCAGAGATTTCAGGCTCTCGTCGTAGTAGTGAACATTCGAGTGAGCCCATTTCCTCGGATTTCGCGCCATGAGCCAACGCAAGAGCCGGTGGCTCCCCGGGGTGCTCAAGGCCAAACGCAGGGCATGGAGGCGCAGCTCTGGAACTCCTGGAGAGTGAAGATTGACCAGCTTCGAGCAAGCCTTCACATCGCTGAGGGCCAAGTGCATGGCGAGGTAGCCACCCATTGAGTTGGCGATGATGGGGCAGCCATAAATACCGAGAGAGCGCGCTAATTCGCCGATCCATTGGGCGAGGTCGCTAGGCCCATAAGACACGTTCAAGGGGCGATCACTGCGCCCCGCTCCTGGGAGATCTGGGGCATAACAGGTGTAGCGCTGACCAAGCTTTTCAAAGACGTAGCGCCAGGAGTAGCTGCTGGTCATGAGTCCGTGGATAAGCAAGAGCGGTGGTCCCGCGCCGTATTTGCGGAGGTGGACCTTCATTGGGCCAAACTGTGTCGACGCCAGCTCGTGGTCGATGCCCTCGGTTTCATAGTAAATATGGGCTTGGTGGGGACGCTCCGGGAGGTCCTTAAACGGGCCTCGCTGAAAGGGTTTGTTGTTGGTTCCAGGGCACATGCTGACTCGGGTTCTCAGGAAAAGACGTATTTTACTTCATGCCTTTTTTTCGGGCCGGATTCTTTTGAGAACTTTCCTGGAACCTTTTAGGTCCGCCGCGAGTTTTAAAAGTGGGCCCCTTGTTGAAAAATCAGAGTTGTAGGAGTCATTGATGCTTACAAAGCTTTTTGAATTTCTTGCTCCTGGAGAGAAGCGATCTCTCCGGCCAAGCCTTAAGCAGCTCTTCTATCTTCAAGTGGCGGCCCTGGTCACGATTGCCGGCCTCGGAGTCTGGTTTCACTACCCACGCTACGATTGGCGAGAAGTTCAGTCATTGGAAAACATGCGTTACCATGTTCAACAAATGAACAATGAGTGCTTGGTTGATGGTCGCTTTCAAGTGGATCGTTACAAGACCTTCGTCATGAACTACCCGAATCGACAACGACGCTTCTTGTATACGCAGGGACCAGGGTTTAGAGGAGAATTCCCCCTTGCGATAGCGCTGCTCTACTTCATTCCTAAAGGGCAAATAACCAACGCGGATCGCCTGGAGCTCGCAGAGTGGACGAAAGCGAACCGCAAGGAATTAGGTTTTACAGAAGAGTGGCCAGAGGATTAGCTCGCTTCAAAGACGATGCGCTCCCGCCATTTGTCAAAACCCGGCCAGGCCGAGCTTAACTCCGCTCGGAGCACCTTTCTCCCAACGTAGTTCTTGACCGAGACGCTGTTGGACAATCGCGCAACGGTCCCTAAACCGCAGCCCCGGCTCTTCCTCATTGAGAATTGCTCTGGGTCGAGGGTCTCTCCCTGAGAGTAGTTGTCTTGAAAGTCAGCCTCTTCAATAGGCGCTCCTGTATCGGAGACTTCAATGAGCGCGAGCTGATCCTTTATCTGAAACGTCCCCTGGCCTCCTCCGCCATGCCTCACAGCGTTTCCGGCAAGCTCCGCAGCGACTAGCTCTGCTCTCCCCGCGAGATCTTTGCTGAGCCCCGCGTCGAGGCATTGTTTTCGAATTCGGCTGGCGAAGATAAGCCGGCAGCTCGGGCTCTCAAGGGTCATGCGCCAATCATTCAAGAGGCTCTCCGAAGCACGAGAATAGACGCGTCGTCGCTGTCTTTGCCAAAGTCCTTAAGGAGTTGTTTTGAGCATTGCCGGGGGCTCAGGTGAGACGGAGGCTCTTGAAAGCGCGAGCTGATGCCATCGGTGAAGAGGTAGATAGAGCTCTCTGGAGGCCAAACAAGGGGGAAAGCCCGATGGGGTCGAGATCGACGGCCGACGATGCCGGCGTGACAAATGACTCCTGATTTATGGCCGTCAGAGAGGCGCAGCGCCACGTTGCCCACGCTGAGAAAGCTAGAACTCTCCTCGCTGAGCCTCAACAGGGCCACCGCCGCTCCTCGGGTGCGCCGAATCGCCCCGTGACACGACTCCATGATTGATTCGAGAGAGGGGGCCGGGGCGTCTGCGTTGACAAGCTCGGAGATGTGCTTGCAGGTTGCCAGGGACGCTTCTTGAGCCTTTGGGCCGTGTCCCAGGCCATCGATGAGGGCAACGATGAGAGCGTCAGAGCTTTCACAGATGAGCCAATCATCCCCGCAGACATCTTCTCCAGGGTAAAAGCGTCGTATCCCGGCGATGGAGATTCCTCGGTGAATACCTTCGATTTCTTCTTGCACTTAAAATTAGTTCCCCGAAGGTCTTGAGGGCGAGCGGCTCTCTTGGACTTTTTTGAAGATGCTGTCACGGCGAGAATCGATGCTCTCTTGAATACGCTCCATAGCCTTATCTCTCCTTTTATGGAGGCCTCGCTGTCTGCCCAGCGGATTGGCCTTGACCGTGCTATTGAGGATTTGAAAGCCCGACTCAACATCCAAGGCGATCTTAAGGTGAGAGAGGCTGATGCCCATTTCAACGAGGGTCATAGCGACCTCTGGGCGCAGGCCTACAATGACCGCTTGAGCGCCCATTGTTTTGACAGCCACGCCAATGTCATCGAAGATTCGAGCCATGTAGCTGTCGACGATATCAAGAGCGGAGAGGTCGATGACCAGGCCCTTGGCTGGTTCGTTCCAAAGCTTGTTCAGGATGTCTTCTTGCAGCTTAATGATGTCTTCATCGGCGAGCCCAGCGATGAGGCAAACCAAGTAGCAATCCATGACGCGCAAGACGGGGATGACCTTCATGATTAAGACCCCATCTCTCTGTGACCATAATCCACAACAGAATCAAGAGCCCCTGAGAGATAGGCTTCGAGGCCATCCTTGAGTGTGCGAAGGGTTGTGATCGCGGTTAAATCCACGCCGATGTGCGCCATGGTTTGTGCAATTGATGGAGAGATCCCGGTCAACACCGGATGGGCTCCAAGCAGTCGGATGGCCTTGGCCATTTTAATGAAGAGGTCGGCGGTGCTCGTGTCCATGACCTCGATTCCGGTCACGTCAACAATGACGCAGCGAGCCCTTTGGTCGACGACGGCTTGCAAGAGGTTGTCCGTCATCTCGGCGCTGCGTGCTGTGTCAATGAGACCGACAACTGGGAGGCAAAGGACGCCATCCCAGACTTGCATGATTGGTGTAGAGAGGCGCGAAATAGCTTCTCGCTGGGCCGCGATGAGAGCATATTTCTCTTTAAGCTCACGCTCACCCTCCACCTGGCTTGTGACATCCCTTGAAACGCAGCGTAAGCCGACGATGGTGGTCTCTTCGGTCTCTTTGTTCTCTTCCTTGATGGCCACACCACAGGACTCGATGGTCATGACCCGGCCATCAGCGCGTTTGTATTCAACCCTGACTCCCGAGAAGGGCTCGCCGGATTGAGCGAGGAGAAAGTAGATGTCGTCGATGTTGTCGCTGCTGTGGCTGAGGGCGTTGTGAGTTTTGCCCATGAGCTCATCGGGATCGATCTCAAACAACTCTTTGACTCGGGGGCTTGTATAGGTGAAGCCCCCGGCGAGGTCGATTTCCCACATCCATTCGTGGGCGGTCTCAACGATGGCGCGATATTTCTCTTCGGCGAGGGCGAGCTTCAACTCTCGGGATTTACGCTCGGTGATGTCTTCAAACCAGCCGGCGACGCCAATGATCTTGCCGTCCTTACGAACGGGGACCTTGTTGGTTTCGAGCCAGGTTTTTTTGCCGTCGGCGTTGAGCTGTGTCTCGACGATGCCCATTTCGGCTTCACCGCTGTCAATGACCCGTTGGTCACACTTGCGATACCACTCAGCCTCTTCTTTGGTCCAAGGGCCGTCGTAGTCGTTCTTCCCAACCATCGCTTCGGGGCTTTCAAAGCCAGCGATCTTTGCTAGGACGCTGTTGGCTCCGGCATAGTTCAGGTCGAGGTCTTTCCAGAAGACCGCTTGAGTCATGAGGTCGAGAACTTTTTGTGCGGGGATATCGGCCATGGATAACGTCTCCGGGGTTCTTATCTATGAAATTTCAACGAGGGCCGAGCCACTTCGTAACTTGAACGCGGGTTCCAAAATTTGATCGGCTGACGATATCAAAATCGTCGACGAGGTCTTTCACGGCTTTGAGGCCTCGTCCAAGGCCCGTTTTCGAGCGATAACTATTCAACATGACTTCATTTAAGTTGGGGATGCCTGGCCCGTCATCTCGGGCGATGACCTTGAGCCCTTGGGACCTGTTCTTATTGACTTTAGAGAGCTTGATCATTCCCGATTCGGCATAGAGAACGATGTTTCTCGATAGTTCACTCACGCAGGTCGCGAGCTTGACAGAGTCGAGCTTAGAGAAGCCAATATCAATGGCGAGGTTCATAGCTTGCTTGCGAGCTGAGAGTATGTCTTGGGCGTTGTTGATAGGGCAGTCAATGTCGAGCATACCCAGGTCAAATTTGATGTCTGTTCTTGAGCGCTTGAGCTTGAGTCGTCCTGAACTGCTTAGTTGACTGTTGGGGCTTTGGCGGTGAGGAGTTGGGGTGGGCCTTTGAAATCTATTGGGGGTCGGCCTTTGAAATCTATTGGAGGTCGGGGGCTCTGCTCTCTTGCCGGGGGCGAAGGCTTGAGAGACGAGCTGGGCACGCAATTGGGTTTCGAAGAGGCGAATGAGAGTGTCGGTCTTGCTTTGATCTTTGACGCAAATGAGCAATATAGACCGCGCCTTACTGAAGAACTGTTCGCGTTCTTTCAGGCTGACCTCGCTGAGCGTCCTTCGCCCAATTTGACCGAAGAGCGCGGGGAGTGATCCTTGGATGTTGGTGGTGAGAAGGTCCTGATAGTTGTCTCGAAAGATGGCCATCAAAGTCTTGTCGCCGGGTGGCGAAGGCATTCGGGAAAAATCCTTACTCTCTCTGTTAACGAGCCCTAGCTTGCTCGCGAGCCTCCTCGAAGTCGCTTGAGGGGCTCCTTTACGTCATCTTTAAGAGTTTTATATGAAATCTTTTATATTGCTAGCTCAATTTGGAGAAGTTTCGAGACCAACACTGTTTATAAAATGGTCATTGTATAAGTGTGTGCTTAACAATGCCCTGTATAGGGCTTTCTGGAAGAAGTCGCAACGTTTTTTCGTGACCGTTCTGGCGCTCTGGACCGTGTTTTCTTTCGCGCTTTTTCTGCCGCTTCGAGCCCAAATTACAAATCTTGTTCTATTCGTGTGACAGGGCTGATTTCCTTGGGCTTGGCGAAGTTATGCCAAGTCCATCTTTGTTTTTTTTAGATTCCTTTTAATTGCAATTTTCAGCGCTGCGATGGGTCGCTGTGCATATGAATTCTAGGGATCATTTAGACTTTGTTTCCTTGTTTTGGCGATTGGGTTGCTTTCAAAGGAGGTGATCTGGGCATTCAGCCCAGCTGAGCGGGTGCCTGAACGAAGAAGAGGCGGGGCTTTCTGTGTTGAAAGAAAGCCTCGCCTCTTTTCAGGGCCAGGTGAGACGGTGATTTAGCTTTATCCCTGTGGCTCTAGTAGCCTCGATGATTGGCTGCGCCAGCCATCATTTGAAGGACCGTGAAGATCACTTGGATAACCAGCGAAACCGCGAGCATGGTGCCACCGCGCTTGCTTTGGCCTTGAGACATGTAGACGATTCCGAGGATACAACCAATACCAGAGCAGAAGATACAAAGGATCCAGTCGATCGCTTGCATCTCATCTGGCGCGCTTGGCCGTCGGCGAGGGCGGCTGTTCTTCTGCCGCAGTCGACGATCAAGGAACTCACCGCAGTGCTTACACTTCTTCGCGACAGCCTTAATATACTCACCGCAGAAAGGGCACTCTTTTTCGCCATCATCGCCACCGACTGGGCCGCCAACGGCTTGTCTGTGGTCTTCGGGCTCGGGAGCGAGCTCATAAGGATCAGGTACTTCGATGACCTGCTTACAGTTTGGGCATTTTCCACGTTTACCTGCATAGGCCGCTGGAACAGCGCTAATGGTCTCGCAGTGTGGGCATGAAAATTCGATATTGTCGCTCACGGTGGTCCCTTTTGGTAAATGAGATTAAAGATCCAGTTTCCCAACAAGCTAAAAATAAGGGCTCGACGGAAGAGCCGCCAAAACCAAAGGTTGGCATCCAATCCCAGGTCAACAAGTCCTAAACGAATCATACGTCGCGTTTGTATTATTCGCCAACTTCTATATGGAATCTGAGCCAAGATAACAATCAGCCAAATGAACCCAACCCTATTCATATCAAATGTTTCGGGGGAAAATCGGATGGCGTGAATAAAACTTCTGGTTAGACCGCAGCCCGCGCAGTTTTGATCTGTGAATTGTTTGTAGGTACAGCTCTCTGGCATGTCGATGCCAAACAAAGTCACCCCGTTTCCCGCCGGATTCACTTCCAACAAAAGAGACATGACTAAGACGAAGAGGGCCAGTACAAGCTGCTCTCGGTCAAAGGTATAAGAATGATACATCTCGTCAGGGATCTCAAATTCCCCGCTTGAGTCGTCCGCATCTTTTTCAGAAAATTCTTCCAGGTCCTCGTCGCCATCTGGAGCCGCGACTTTTTCCCCTTCGACCTGACTCACGGAGTCCCCTTGCTCGCCTGTCAAATCCTTCGGGCTGGGCTTCTCATGAGAAGCAGAGGCTTGACTGGAGTCTGAACTCATCTCTGAGAGGGATCTATCGTCGTCCCGCAGCTGAAGCAGCGGAAGGCTTTGAGCGACCTGATTTTATACTGACGACCACAGGAGCAAGCGACGACTCTCGACCCAGCGGAGCTGCTCGCTGGCTGAGCCCTTGCTGCGCCGGGCTGGCTTACTTTCTTGGCGACCAAACGACCTCTGGGAACCCCTGTCCTTGGTGCGGCTCTTGGGCTTTGAGGCACTGGCTTGGCTTTTAGAATTCGTCCCTTTGCGACTCCTCCCGAAGCCGCCGGCCTTCGAGCCGGGCCTCCGTTGGCCGCTTGGGCAGCCGCCGATCCCGAGCGCACGACGCGGCCTTTCGCGATCGGTGGAGGCTCTTTGACCGCCCGGATGACCTCCGATTCGACGGTGGCGAGGTCCGCGCTGCGAATATCGGAGGTATCAATGGGAAGATGTCGTGCGTTCTCTTCACACCAACGGGCAGCCTCGCCGTTGAGAGGGCTCTTTGTGTTGTAGCTCTGGTAAGTGATGATCTCTGCAATGCGAACGATGAGGTTCGCCAGGGATTCTCCAGCAGCCCAGTGATCGCCGACGCAAATGGCGTTGGGGTCGATGTTCGGATGGAAGTTAGGAGTGAGCATGCGGCACTGCGGCGCTTGCCTGGGGTAGCCGCTGGTCAGGTAGATCTCGGCGAGGTGCCGGTTCTTCTTGACGACTCGGTCACCCTGAAGGGCCAAGCCTAAGACGGTGTATTCAATCTGATAACGATCTGGGGGCGTCCCAGTCACTTTGAGAACACGGATGTGGGGATCGTTCGCAAACGCCTTGGTGATGCGAGCGTGGTCGGCTTGAAGACGTCGGCGGCGGATACTGCTCACTCTGCTTTTTTATCCTTCTTATCCGAACTTTTCTCAGGCTCGTTATCGGTGTATTTCTTGACTTGCAAAAGGTCGCTGCGTTCGGCGAGGAGGCTTGAGGCGGAGATGGCGAAGCCAAGACCTTCACCGATCGTCTGGGAGATTTTCCAGGTGTTCATACCTACTAAATAACCTCTCTCATTATAAAGCGCGCCACCAGAATTCCCAGGATTGATAGGGGTTGTCGTTTGGATAAAAGTGACGGTCCTGTCGGGTTGGGTATGCCTCGGCAATCGAGACACCACACCGTCGGTGAAGCTCCAGCCTAAGGCGTGAGGATTACCAATCGCGAAGACCTTCGATCCAATACTCGGGTTCTTGTCGGCCGATTCTGTATAGGCGACGGAGACTTTATCTTGAGCGTTAGTGAGCGTTCCTGTGAGAAGCGCGACATCGCTATGTTCCGCCGCCCAAATAATCGTCGCGTCGATTTCATCCCCCAGGATCGTTCGAATGGTGAGCTTTGGGGTCGACCCCGGACTGCTGCCCTCGGCGACATGGCGATTGGTCAGGACGCGGAT
>JARGOJ010001090.1 GCA_029210225.1 Planctomycetota bacterium | reverse complement strand
GCGCTGATTCTTTCGGCGAAGAAGGCTGGGAGTAAGGTGTATCTCTGCACCTTGCCACACTTTTATGGACACACTGAGAGCGAGGATGCCAAAGCAAAGGCGGCCTTATTTTCTCCCTGGGGATCCCTCTCCCAAATCAATATGGTCGTCGATGTCATGAACGAGACTATTCGGGACCTTGCCACCCAGCAATAGGTTGGACTTATTGAATTGACGGCCATCCAGGAATCCAAGGATTTTGAAGACGCGATTCACCCCAATGACACCGGTTCCGCCAAGATCGCCGAGATTGTCTATGAAAGACTCCGAGTAGACCTTTTCAAAAAGTAGGGTGAGGCTGAAAAACAGCACTAGAAAATTGAAGGATATTCCCTAAAGTGTTCGGTCGAACACCAGGGACTTTCGACCCCTCAATCTCAGTTGTACACGGAGCGATACGTGACTTACATAATTGGTATAAGCGCCTTTTATCACGATTCGGCGGCCTGCCTTGTTAAAGATGGCGAGATCATCGCGGCCGCTCAAGAAGAGCGATTCACCCGTAAGAAGCACGACGCTGCCCTGCCGAAACATGCTGTGGCGTATTGCTTGCGCCACGCCGGGATCCAGATTTCTGACGTCGATTACATCGGCTTCTACGACAAGCCTCTGAAGAAATTCGGACGCATCCTTGAAACCGCGGTCGGGGTCGCTCCCTTCGGACTCACACCGTTCATGAAGGCGATGCCTGTTTGGCTCAAAGACAAGCTGAACATGAACGGACACATCCGCAAAGAACTGAACTTCGAGGGCGAGATCCTCTATGGCGAGCACCATGAGTCCCACGCCGCCTCCGCCTTCTACCCTTCTCCTTATGAAGAAGCCGCCATCCTGACCAACGACGGCGTCGGTGAATGGGCCACGACCACTTTTGGTATCGGTCGCGGCAATGAGCTCAATCTGTTCAAGGAGATTAAGTTCCCACACTCTATTGGCTTGCTCTACTCGGCCATGACGTACTACACAGGCTTCAAGGTCAACTCTGGGGAATACAAAGTCATGGGGCTCGCCCCGTACGGCGAACCCAAATACGTCGACAAGCTCCTCGACAACGTGATTGAACTCAAGGACGACGGCTCATTCCGTCTGAATATGGACTACTTCAATTACCTCAAGGGCATGACGATGACCAACGATGCCTTCGCGGATCTCTTTGGAGGTCCAGCGCGGGAGGCGGAGAGCACAGTCACGCAGAAAGAAATGGACCTCGCCAAATCGGTGCAGGTTGTCGTTGAGAAAGCCATCCTCAATCAGGGCCGCTACGTCAAAGAAGAGACCGGCATGGATTACCTCTGCCTCGCGGGAGGAGTGGCTCTGAACTGCGTGGCCAATGGAATTCTACTTCGCGAAAAGATCTTCAAAGACATATGGATTCAGCCCGCCGCTGGAGACGCTGGTGGCGCTTTGGGCGTTGCTCTCAGTATCTGGCATAAGTTCCTCAACAAAGAGCGCAGCGCGACTCCAGACGGCCGTGACCGCCAGAGCCGCAGCTACCTCGGCCCAAGCTTCACCGAAGATCAAATCAAAGAGTACCTCGACAAAGCCAAGTATCCTTATCACCTCTACGAGAAGGATAAAGCCGCCGACGAGGTCGCTAAGGTCCTCGAAGATCAAAAGGTTGTTGGGCTCTTCCAAGGCCGTATGGAGTTCGGACCACGCGCATTGGGCGGCCGCTCCATCATTGGTGACGCTCGCTCTGAAGAGATGCAAACGACCATGAACTTGAAGATCAAGTATCGTGAGTCCTTCCGCCCCTTCGCTCCTTCTGTCCTCAATGAGTGCCGCAACGAGTTCTTCGACCTTGATTCCGAATCTCCCTACATGCTTCTCGTCGCCCCAGTGCAAGACAAGCAACGCATTGAGATGTCCGACAAGCAGAAGAAGCTCTTTGGAATTGAAAAGCTCAAGGTCAAGCGTTCACTCGTCCCCGCGATTACTCACGTGGACTACTCAGCCCGTGTCCAAACGGTGACGGAAGAGAACGGCTACTACTACGACATTATCAAGGCGTTCAAAGAGCGCACGGGCTCGGGTGTGATTGTCAACACGAGCTTCAACGTTCGTGGTGAGCCGATCGTCTGCACTCCTGAGGATGCCTACCGTTGCTTTATGCGAACCGAGATGGACTACCTCGTGCTGGAGAACTTCATCCTCGATAAGCGAGAGCAACCAGAATATAAAGAAGAAGGAGACTGGCGCAACGAGTTCGAGCTCGATTGATTCGCAAATAGCCAACTGTCTTAAGGAAACGCCGAGTCAGCTCAAAGCTGCCTGCCGGCGTTTCTTTCATTTGACCAACGCTTAATTTCTCTTCATGGACTTTTTCACGGCGGCGATGTCTTGTGCCAATCGAGAAAGCGCCGGTCTATTTTCAATCGACGGGAATTTTTTCAAAATGGCTTCGGCATCAGCGATGCGACCCTGAGAAAGGTAAACGCGTCCTAATGTGTTCAAAGCGACGTCTGTCGTCTTCAGCTTGAGGCCTTTGAGCACCTCCTTCTCAGCTTCGGCGAATCGCCGATGAAAGATGTATAGGTCCGCCCGTCGTCGGTGGTTGGCGGCCACGGTGTCGGCGAGGTCAACTTCGTTCAAGAACATCATTGGCGAGTCTTTCGGGCGGCCCCGAGTGAGTTCATTGTCTTGAGTTCTCTTTAAGCGATCTAAAACGGCGAGATCGGCCTTCTTTAGCAGCGCCAGGCTATCTTCGAATCTGAGTTGGCTCATTTGCAGGTCAAACATCAGCGAGTAGACATGGCCTGGGCAGGGGTGTGGCAGTTGCTCCGCACGTTTTAAATCGGCCAGAGAATCGCCAATGGTTTCATTGTAGTTGTCCATTTGATTTCGACAATTGACCCGCTCAGTCAGCGACCGTGCGACGAAGGCTGAGCTCATCTTTTTCGAGTCGATGGCGAAGCTTAAGTCGCGCAGGCACT
>JARGOJ010001089.1 GCA_029210225.1 Planctomycetota bacterium | reverse complement strand
TCACTCGATACTACGGGCGCGCTGTCTCCCCTGGTGAGACGAAGATCAAATTGAATTTGAGCCGGGCCGGTGAGAAGGCGCTGGTCCAAGACTGCGGCCAGAAGCTTGGAGTGAACTACCCCATTCTCTTTACGAAGACGGCCATGGTCAGCTACGCGATCAAAGCGATCCCGACCCTTGTTATCGTTGACCGCCAGGGCATGATAAGACACTACCGAGTTGGCATGGGGAACACTCAGAGCCTCGAACAGTGGATTCAAAAGTGTCTCAAAGAGAAGCCCCAAAGCCAAAGCACCCCTGCCGCCGGACATTGAAACGACTGCGTTGACAGGCAAGATCTCTCTCATCCCACAAAAAAATATGCTGATATTTGACGCCTTCGCTACAGAAGGTCTCTTCCATAGGGACAGGTTCATCGACCAAACAATCCCTGGCTTGTGTCTTCATCGCAGGCTCATAATCCCGCTTCAAAGTTTGAATGAAAGACTGGGTGTTTCATGATTCGTAACTGGGCTCTATCCGCAGCCATTGTTATGAGTGTCTCTGCTTCCGCCTTTGCTGGCACGATCCAAGAAGACCTTGCCTCGGCAGAAAAACACAAGTCAACACGGCCAAAAACTCGCGCCGAGGGAAAAGCCTGGGCTCTCGAAGGTCAGAAGCTCGTTGATGCGTTTCTAAAGACTTGGGGCGATAAGGCCAGCGAGGGTGATAATCAACTCTACGTCGCTCGCGCCTACACCATGAAGATTGGGTTTAGCACCTCCATCGAACAATTCCTTGAGAATCATAAGAACGCTGTCACTCACGCCCATGCTTTCGCCAAGAGCCACGCAGACAACGAAGAGGGCAGGAAGCTCGTCGCCTCCCTGAAGCGTTACGATCGTCAGGTCAAGAGCTTCAAAACTCGCATGGCGAAGCAAAAGAAGCGCGATGAGCTAAAAGGCAAAGCCGCTCCTGAAGTCAACGCCGACGAGGTCCTCGACAGTAAGACAAAAATCACTTTGGCCAGCCTCAAAGGGAAAGTCGTCATTATTGATTTCTGGGCCACCTGGTGTGGACCTTGCCGCAAAGTCATTCCTCACCTCGTTGAGTTGAAGAAGAAGCACGGCGACGCGGGCCTTGAGATCCTCGGTGTCACACGCTTTTACAAGAGCGGCTATGTCCCAGGCGAAGGCAGCAAGCGCAACCTCGACCCAGACGCCGAGCGCGAAGTCAATCGCAAGTGCGCCAAGGCTCTCGGAATCAACTACCCCATCCTCTTCTCTGCCAGAAAGACCTTCACCGACTATATGGTCAGCGGAATTCCTCAGCTCGTGCTCATTGACCGCGCTGGTAAGGTTCGCCACATTCAAGTCGGAGCTGGAGACCACACGAAGCTTGACGCGCTGATCGCCAAGTGTCTCGCTGAAAAGCCTGGCGAGTCTGCACCAGCGAAAGAGACTCAGAAGAAGAGATTCTGATCCTCCGTCCCACAGACCTTAAAAAGTCTCTCACATCGCTAATTTTATTGGGGAACATTCATTGCCCTTCCTTCGTGTCCCGCGACGGTGCAATGTTTGTTCCCTTATCTTTTAAACGCAGCTTTTGATCGCGCCCGAGGAATCGTTTAAAACGGGTCTTCCCGCTTCGTCGAGATAAGGGAGCTGTCTGAAAACAAATTTGAGGCATTTTAGCAAAGCTTTTGCGCCGAAGCATCGTTGTTCGTTTGTCGTTTAGCCCGCTAAACTCCAGGCCTCACGCCTTGCTTAGACACAAAGCAACTGCTAACATTCACTCAACTTATTCCCAGACAACTCCCAAGGGTCAAAACTCTATGGTCGCAGGTCACGTTCTTCTCCTTCACGGACTTTTTCGCTCACGCTTCTCCCTCTGGAAACTCCAAAGAGCGCTTGAGGATCAGGGCTACAAAGTCTGGAACAAGAGTTATCCGAGCACTCGTCGATCCATCAAAGAGCACGCCGCTTACATCTTCGAAAAGCTTCAGCCGCACTTCGAAGAAATCGACGGACCGCTCCACATAGTGACACACAGCCTCGGCGGAATCGTCGCCCGCAGTCTGCTCGCCCAATACCGCGAGCAGCTTCCTCCCATACAACGCATGGTCCAATTGGCCCCGCCCAACCAAGGGGTCCAAATCGTCGACCACCTGAAGCACCTCTGGCTCTTTAAGATGGTCGCCGGCAAAGCAGGCCGCGAGCTATCCCAAGATCACCTCGGTCCCGCAGAAATCAACGGTCACTATCCTCTCCCCGAAGGCGTCGAGGTTGGAGTCATCGCCGGGGGCACCGGCTCCGAGAAGGGCTACGCGCCGTGGCTTGAAGGAGACAATGATGGGACCGTTGAGGTGGCTTCCACATATTTATCGGGGGCTACCGATCACATTCTCCTTCCCCACATTCACACTTTCATTATGAACGCCTCTGAGACTTTGGAGAACACCATCCACTTTCTTGAAAATGGCGAATTCACAGCGAAAGCATCCCGAGTTCCTGGGAAAGTGATGGACGAAGCGTGACCTGGGCCTGGATCTCGCTAGCCGCTGTTATTGTCCTCGCGATTGCTCTTGTTTGGTTCCTCACAGCGGGAGTCGTGAGACACATCCGTCGACGAATCCGCCGACGAAGCATCCGCGCTATGAAGCAGTTCCGGGTCAAGCTCAACCGTTGGAAGTTGAGTCCCAAGGGAGAGATCCGCAACCAGCTTATGCGTGACAAAGAGGTCGTTGATGCCATCGTCGCGCATTCTCAAGAGAGCGGTGAGAAGCTCGGAGAAGCCGAACAGCGCGCAGAGCTTTATGTCGACGAGATCGTCCCGGCCTTCAAGGTATTCAGTTACTACGTCTTTGGCTTTTGGGTTGCGAAGGTCTTCCTGAACTTGCTCTTCAAGCTTGAGGTCCAAGAGACCCCGGAAGAGCTGAGCGATAAGTTTCATCAGGACAACGTGGTGATTTATGTCGCCAATCATCGCAGTAATGC
>JARGOJ010001088.1 GCA_029210225.1 Planctomycetota bacterium | reverse complement strand
TGGTGGTCGCCCGAGAGACGGGTCCCTGAAAAACATTGAGGGTTCCGGTTTGGCGTATTGTCTTTGAACCGCCGGTGACGGGGGCTCCGAGAACGGTGATCGCCTCGTTGGAATCGAGCTCGACCGCTTCACTGCTCTCAATAGATACTGCGAAGCTGTCTTGGTCGGCCGCCCCCGCAGGGAGATCGATGGTCACGATCAGGTTGATTGGCGTGAGGGGAGAGAGGGATTGGTTGAGATTCGTAAAGCGCGCTTGACCGTCATCTCCGTCAAAGCTCGTAAGACTTCCGAGGGCTGGGTCCGCCTGCTCTAAGGACCCGTTGCCGGCTACATCCCGATAGAGTCGAACCGAGGGGATGAGGGAATCATCTCCCGATCCCGAAGCGTTGAGAGTGAGTGTTTGCAGTGTACTAGGGATCGTCGAGACCAAACGCAGTTGAAGGGCAATGACTGTGGCTCCTTTGGCTTCCGTTGTCGGGCCGCGATCATTGTCTCCTCTCGAAACAAGCAGATTAGACTGTTGGACCGTGATCGGAGCGTTACTTCCGCTGCTGCTACCGTTGGTCGACACGAGGGCGGCGTGGATGATCGCCCCGCAGCCCTGAGTGACGACGAGTAAGGTCCCTAGTACCAGTGCTTGGAGGAGCCCAGAGAATCGCGGTTGAGTTTTGTGAGAGGATAGTAGGTGCATCGTCAACCTTGTGAGCCGTCAGGAAAGATTCTCCCGGGTGTCTGGCTCTGAGCAATATTATCGATCTTCTTGACTATGTTAGCGATGTCGCGAATTTAAGCAAATTACGAACCAATATGAGTGAGCTTTCTCCACGTGCATAGACTCGCAATTCCATCGAATTCGTGGCGATCGTTGAACCACAATAGGACATCAAAACCACTCTGGAAATTGTCATATCAGTGGTACAGACTAAGGTTGAATGTATCCCATAGGACGAGATAATTTGTTGGGATCTTGACTTAGGAGTCCATTAAGACAAGAAATACAAAGTAGAACACTGGATTCATTATGAATACCCGTATATCTTCGTATCATTCTAGTTTTAGGCATCAGTCCCGATATGAAGTTGAGTGATCGGAAAATTGAGAAAAGTGGCCATGGCTAAGGAAAAGTTCGAGACCAAATTAGAAAAAGCTCTTGAGGATACGGAGAAGAGACTCTTTGCACCAACGGAGAGGGTTCAATCCTTGGGAGCCGACTCGAAGCAAAATGAGGATAAGGAAGAATCGATCATCGAGGACGTCACGGAGGTCGACAGCAACGCGACTCGCTTCGATGAACTCTGCGAATTCGCTGCAGAATTGTCTTTGCCTGAGTTTCTAGATATCTTCCCCGACCCGTTTCTTGTCCAAAACTCCGAACACGGAATTGATGAAGATTCAGAGTTTTTTACCTTGCAAGACGGAGTTGGTGGGGCGAAGGTCCCTATTGACCTCATGTCGGCGACCGTCTACCGGCTCTGTAAGAAAGAAGATGGCGCCTTCCCCCACATGATCACCGTCGGCCGCGGTCGTACAAACGACGTTTTTATCAGCAATCATCGAATTTCAAAGTTTCATGCCTACTTCACAATAAGAGCCGGGACAGTCTATTTGACCGACGCCCACTCTACAAACGGCACTTTTTACGCAGGAAAGCCTTTAGACGCAACGGTTGCTACCGAAATAGCGTTTGGAGGCCAAGTGTCATTTAGTGAGACATTAAATTTCACCCTCGTGAAAAACTCCTCACCGGAAAATCGGAAGGGTGAGCGCTCTTTCTTTCGAGCTTTTCTTTTCGCACAAATTCAAGTTCCAACAACCGGTTCTTTTCATGAAGGCCTACACGTTCTGAGTCGGATCCTGGACTCTGCTTCGTCGAAAAATAGACGTCCATGAGAGCGCACACGTGACTCTCATGGACGTCAGTCCAATCACAAAGTGAATTCAATAATTTCCTTTAGCTTTGAGTCACCGGTTCCCGATCTTCACTCTCAGTTTTTGTAGCAGATGCAAGCTCGGCGACGGTTTCAGGTTGGCTCCGAATCCATGAGAACCACCGCTGGCACATCACGATTCGATAGGCCGATGGCACAAAGGTCAAAGCCAACAGCGTCGACCCAGAGACTCCTCCCGCAATCGCAATCGCCAAGGGCGGCCAAAAACCGCCTCCTGCAATAAGTAGGGGCGCAAATCCAATCATTGTTGTAAGAGTTGTCGAGAGCACGTGGCGGGTCGCACGGCCGACCACCTTACGTATCGCAACTGGGTCTCCGCTGCTCGCCTCGGGGTCTTCCTTAATGGCCGCGAGCACGACAATAGCGTCGTTGATCGCGACACCGACCAATCCCATGGTTCCCACAATGGCCATGAATCCAAAAGGGAAATCGAAGATGACCAGCCCCAGCAATCCTAATCCAATACTGAGAAAAGCCACGGCGCCAATGATTCCTGCCATTCGGAAGCTCCCAAAAGAGAGAACTAAGATGGCCGCCATCATGACCATGAGCAAGGAGACGGAGGCCATAAGACTGCCGACGGCTTGGTCTCTTTCGGAGCTTTCTCCACCGAGCACAATACGATAGCCCTCGGGTAACTTCATTTTTTCAAGTCGTTTGAGAAATGGCTTTAGAATGGATTGTGGGAGAGTGCCAGCCTTTGGAAAGGCTTGGATTGTATTGACTCGCTGTCCATTAAATCGGGGAATATCAGCACGGTCGGATACGACGCTCATTGTGCCAAGACTACCAAGTGGCATGCTCTTCACCGCACCGGTGGGAGTGCGGGCCAACAATTCGAGAGACTCAATATTTTTCAATTGACCTCGTTCCGCGCCCTCAACGCGAACCCGAACGGGGACTTCTTCTGTTCCTTCGAGGACAGAGCCGGCGAAGAGGCCCTCCAAGTTGCTGTCAAGTTGGCTGGGGACACCCACTGGCTGGAGCCCGACGAGCTTGGCTTTTTGTTCATCTAATTCAAAACTAA
>JARGOJ010000055.1:11064-18095 GCA_029210225.1 Planctomycetota bacterium | reverse complement strand
TTTGGATCCAAGCCTTCCACTTCTTTGTCAAAGAGAAGGCTCGCTGAGAGAAATACCAGGCGTTAGTGACAACACCCAGACTGATCAAGAAGATCTTTGTCCATTGAGACTTGATCGGTGCCTGGTTTTCGATCTCCATCATCTTGAGTTCGACAACCTTGGTGAGCGCGTAGCCGGCAAAAAGCGCCAGCGCGATCAAGATAAGGGAGACGAGAATCGTCATGAGTTTCTGGCCGAAGCGCAGCTTCTCAATGACTCCATCATCGCAACGGGGACAGTTAACAAAGAGGCTGGTGTCAAGGTCAGCTAACTGTTCGGCAGAAAATGTGTCTAAAAATTCAGAGATCGGTCCCCAGGACTGTTGATCCTGGGAGACCGTGCTTGTTTCGTCGAGGAGCCCGTCTTCGTTGAGCGCAACAATTTGCGCGAGGGAATACGGGCCTTCCACGCCATGAGACATCTGTAGGAAGTATTCAGACATCGTTTCTCCGAATTCTAAAGTCGTTCAAGTCTGGATGAGCAGCGGCTTACCACTTGTCATTCGGAGACTTAATCCACTTCTTGAACTCAGCGAAGCGAGGATGATCTTTGACGAGACCGTCGAAGCTGCCTTCTTCTTCTTGCGTCTCTTTGAGCCAGTCGTTCACTGCGCCACGACGCTTGTCTGGGGCTGGGTGAGAAGACATAGCGCCTTGGAGTTCTTTGCTGTTCTTATCGACGGTGGTAATGAAGTCAAGCATAGCGCGAGGATCATAACCAGCTGAGTAGGCGTAGCTGATACCCTTTGTGTCAGCGCCGAGCTCATCGTCAGAGTCGAACGCTTTGTTAAGTAAGTCGGCGCAAACCTGGCGAATCAACTTGTCAAAAGCCTTTTGGTCTGCTCCTGCCACAGCAGCGCCCATTTGGCCAACAGCCGCAGCTTGCTTGGTTCTTTTAATGGTGCCGATCGCATGACGCTCAGTGATATGAGCGATCTCGTGGCCGATCACGCAAGCCAACTCAGCCTCGGAATTCATCGATTCGATAGCGCCCCGAGTGATGAAGATGTATCCCCCAGGAGTCGCGAAGGCGTTGGACTTGTCTGAGTCGATGACCGCGACGAAGTAAGGAATAAGCGGACGATCGCTGTAACGGCCAACGACAGCGGCCAGCGTGTTCACATAGCGCATGACACGACTGTCTTTGATGGGCTTGCCAAATCCTTCGGTTGCGTATGTCTGCAAAGCAAGCATTTCGCCGACGTCGCGCTCGTCTTTGAGGCTCATATCGTCAAAGGAGTCGACCATTCCGGTGGCGCCATCGATCACGCCGTTGACGCGCTCCATGTTGCCATCCCCGATAGGAACAACTTTGTTCACTTCGCCAGCGCCTTCTTTGATGGCTTTACAGCTCACCTGAACCAGGCCGAAAAAGAGGATGAGAGCGAGGGCTAAGTTCTTACGTTTCATTTTGTCTCCCGTGGAGTGATAGACATATATGATTTGAAGTTTAATCCATGGTCCACTGTCAAGAAAGGGGTTGACACCATTCCTTTTACTATTTGACACCGGGACCAAGGCCTCTCTTCAAAGCAAATCCTATGTTTTTCCCACTATTTTACAGGAGAGCGCCACGCACGAGAAAAATTCAACGGCCCAAGACCAGGCTACTTATCCTCTTTAAAGGTCGAGATGACGAAGACGTTTTTCCCAACATGCTGCTCTAAGAAGCCAATCCCCTGCCCGGACATCATCATTTTAAAGGTTCCCCAGCTCATGCTCGGACTCCCATCCGTCTCTATCCGAACGATGCTCTGGGCCAAGATCTCTGACACGACAACAGTCTGACCAAGCGCATGCTCCCAGCTTTTCATGAGCGCCCCAAAAGAGACCTTCTCATTCTCCCCAAAGACAAAGGTCAGCTCGATCCCGTCGGCGAGGAGTGGCTGGTCATTGTGAGAGTCTTCCAAGGTCGCACGGGTGAAATTGAAGCTCGTCGTGCGACTCTTACCGTGCCGTGGGTCACCGAGGTGGTTAATTGGAACCAGCCGCTCCAAGCTGAAGCTCTTCGTCGGGAGCGGGAAGCCCATTGTTTCGGCAGTGGGTCCTGTGCTATCAGGAAGGCAGAGCTTGGCCCCGACTGGCTGGGTTCTTCTCTTAAGCTTGAGCGCCCGTTGCAGAGAGACGCAGCGATCTTCAAGCTCAGAGACCTTCGTCATCAATTCTGAGGGTCTTGACTCAGGAATTTCTTTGGAGTGATAAGCGAGAGTTGCGACCGCCACATAGCTGAGTCCCAGGACCAAAAGTACACGGTTTGTTCGTAAACGCGCCTTGCCATATGAGAGCATGGTTCCGTCCTTCAAAGATAAAGCATCTTCAACGCATAAGCACTTGCAATGCCTAGGCTCTATGGATTTGAGAGTGATTGAGTCTGCAATAAGGGACGACCCACAAGGACCCCAGGTTCACAAGAAAAACACAATCGCGAAAATTTACCCAGGAATCCCGCAACGGGAATTCAAGGCCCTCCAAGCTTCCTTATTCAAGTTCTCGCCAATAATTGTTAAAGTCCCGTCCCAGAACAGGAACTGAAGATATCCCCGTCAAACGAGGGAAGAGATCGACTTCAGCGAAGGACCCACGGATCATGACTACGACTATCTTAAACATCGCCGCCTATAAGTTTGCGCCCCTTACAAACCTGAAGACTCGCCAAGAAGAGCTGCGCCAACGCTGCGATGAGCTTGAACTCCGGGGCACCATCCTGCTCAGCACAGAAGGCATCAATATGTTCCTCGCCGGAGACTCTGAGTCGCTCCGATCTTTTATATCGGAACTTCGTAGCGACGAGCTTTTAAGCGACATAGAAGTCAAAGAGAGCTTCAGTGATCGGCAACCATTCACGCGTATGTTAGTCAAACTGAAAAAGGAAATCATTGCCTTCGGAATTGACGGCATCGACCCCATGAACCGCCCCTCTCCAAAACTAAAAGCCAAGCAGCTCAAAGAATGGCTCGACTCTGGTAAAGACTTAGTACTTCTCGACACCAGGAACGACTACGAGGTCGAGGTTGGGACCTTTAAGAACGCCCTTCCTATTGGCCTCGATCACTTCCGCGACTTCCCCGATGCCGTCAAAAAACTCCCGGAAGAACTCAAAGAGAAACCCCTCGTTATGTTCTGCACCGGAGGAATTCGCTGTGAAAAAGCAGGCCCCTTCATGGAGCAACAAGGCTTCAAAGAGGTTTATCAATTAGACGGCGGCATCCTCAAGTATTTCGAGGATTGCGGCGGCGACCACTACGACGGCGACTGCTTCGTTTTCGACCAAAGAGTGGCCCTCGATCCAAACCTCAAAGAGAGCCCCGTCGTTCAATGCTACGCTTGCCTAACGCCTCTTTCAGTCGAGGATCAGCAGTCAGAGCACTATGTTGCTGGGAAGTCATGTCTCCACTGCTTCGAGCGCCCAGCGATGAAAATGGCCGCGGTGATCGCCCGGCGTCATGAGTCGATTAAGGACAAGACAAGCCCCCTCCCCGGCAGCATTCCCTACGACAATCGCCGACCCATTAATGTTTCCCAACGCTTCGACCACAAACAATTGAAAGACGTACTCGCCGCCGCAATGCCCCATATTCCAGAGGCGAAATGGCAAGACCTTGTTACAAACGGTCAATTGATTGATTCGTTCGATAAGGCCGTCAGCCTCGAACAGACTGTCCGTGGGGGTGAGCAGTTCTTTCACCTCAGCCCCGCGACTATTGAGCCCGATGTAAACGCCAATATCGAGATCCTCTTTGAAGACCGAGATCTCGTCGTCGTCAATAAGCCCGCGCCCCTGCCTATGCATCCCTGCGGACGCTTCAATCGGAGCTCCCTGACTCACATCCTCAATGAGGTCTATCACCCAATGAGGGTTCGTCCGGCTCACAGATTAGATGCAAACACCTCTGGCGTGGCGGTGCTTTCTCGGTCTAAGAAGGTCGCGGCGAAGATCCAGCCGCAATTCGAAAAGCGCGAAGTGGTCAAGGTTTATCTTGCAAAAATTCAGGGTCATCCCGAAGACGACAGATTCTCCTGTGACGCTCCCATCAGTGAGAACCCTGGCCCCGCAGGAGCGCGAGAAATTGACCCAGAAGGCCTGACAGCGCGGACCGAGTTTGAAGTGGTCAAACGCTGTGACGACGGCCACTCAATAGTGAAAGCGAAGCCGCTCACCGGACGCACCAATCAAATCCGTATTCACCTATGGCATTTGGAAATGCCCATAGTTGGCGATGCAACCTATAAATCCGGCCGAGAAATCGCCAACACGCAAACATTGTCTCTCGCTGAAGCCCCGCTATGTCTACATTCGCTGAGCATCCAATTCAAGCACCCTATTGCTGGGCAAGCCCTTAGCTTCGAAGCTCCTGCACCTGACTGGGCCCTGTGAATCGTTCTTACTCATAACTCTCCAATCATTCCCCACAAAGAGGCCATGTCGGAATTGCATGTCTCTGAAAGATTGATTTTCTTTGCTTCAGCTTAGCGTTCTTGGGCTCCGAAGAAAGAGGAAACCACCACTTGAAGAGGGAATGATTATGTCTGACCAACTGTCCTCAATGTTCGCCCAGCTCCACCAGAAGATCGATCAGAACCGCAAGAACGCTCGACGCCTACGACTCCTAGCCTCGGACCTACTCACTGACATTCAACGTCACGAAGACCCGGATGTCCAGTCGAAGTAGCATCACGGCATTGTTTGTACAATGGCTCGCAAGCGCTTAGCCATCGGGTGCTTCGGCTGGAATTTTAAGAATTGGAGAAAGTCGCGCTTTGCTTTTTTCAATTCTCCAATTTTTCGATAGGCCAAGCCACGATTCACGTAGTTCTCATATTGCTCAGCATCAATGAGCAATGCTTCGCTATAGTCCGAGATAGCCCCCTGTACATTGCCCAGTTTCGACCTCACGATTGCGCGATTTGCCCAATTCTCTGCCTCTTTTGGCGCGAGAAGAACGGCCTTGTTGAAATCGCTCAGGGCCTCTTTATACTGACCTCTCTTGGCAATAATCAGTCCACGAATGCGATATCCCTCCGACAGCTGACTATCTTTTGACAAGGCCACGTTCAATTCAATGAGGGCTTGCTCTGTATCCCCCATCTTTCGTCGGATATCCCCTAACTCCAGGAATGCAAAAGCGTCGTTAGGATTGAACTTCTTAGCTTTGAGCGCATAGTCTAAGGCTGTCTCCAGGTCCTCCTTCTCTCGAAACAGCACTGCTAGGTTGTAATGGGCCAAGGCATACTTGGGACGACACTCCACCGCCGTCTTAAAATGGCGAATACTAACGTCACGACTTCGCCCCATCCGGCTATAGAGCATGCCTAATCCGAAGTGTCCGTATGCATCTTCAGGTTCTAGCTCAATGAATTTTTTATAAGCCCCCTCGTCTTCTTGGAATTGAGATTGCCGGACCCACAGCCTCGCCTGATTTAGATAGACATGGGAGAGATTCGGATCATGCTTCAACGCCTCGAAATAGCAATCATGAGCGCGATCCAATTTATCTAATTGCCCCGCTAAATTCCCACGGTTCATATGTGCGGCGGCCAAATTTGGTTTTAGTTCAATAGCGCGATCGATGGCGACGGCCGCTTCGCTGAAGCGTTGCAGTCGCATAAGGTCAACTCCCTTATTCATCCATATTTCAGCGAAGTCGGGATGGATACTGAGAACCAGCTCGGAGTATCGAATCGCAAGCTGTGACAAGCCTAGATTCCCGCAAGCAATTGACAGCATCAACCGCGCCCCGTAGTGTCTCGGGCAACGCTTCAAACACGCGACGAAGGGCTCCATAGACTCTTTCGCATACTCACCAATGTATTCCTGCTGAATGAAGGTGCGGGCTCCCCTCAAATAGTCAACTTCCGACTGGTCGACCTTGTCTACCAGCTCACGAATCAATGACTGAAATTGAACGTCATCGTCATTGATGATTGCCAACCAAACCTTGTGGGATTGCTGAATCTCGACCCCCTCAGACTTCGCGTTTTCAAAACACCGAGAGATCTCCCTTCCCCGGGCTGCCAACGCACTCTTACTCGCACCGCCCAATAGGTCAACGATGAGCGCTTCAGACAGGAGCCGCCCCTTCAAAAGCCAGGCTGCGCCGTTCTTCGGGTCGGATTCCAACGCAGCCCGAACATGCGTTTGGCCCTCGTCAAATTGGTAGAGTTGAAGGTGAGCCTTCGCCGCGAGGACATGGAGCGCTGGGAGCCTCGGATTGTCCTTGATCAATAAATTCAGTAAATCGACTTGTTCAATGATCTTTCGACGAATGTGAAAGACATAGAGATTCTCGTCCGATTCAGTCTTCTTCAACGGTTGAAAGCGATATCCTTGTAATCGCTCTAATCGGCTGAGGATTTCCAGTCCTTTCTCATAGGCGCCCTGCTGGTCTGTCCGCAACTCTGTCTGTTCCCTGGCCGTCTTCTCCGCAAGCGACTTCTGCGCCCAGAAAAACGTGGACAAGGTTGTAAACAGTAATATCGTAGAAGAAAGAATAAGGAACGCCGGGTGACGCTTCGTCCAGCGCATCAGACTCTCCACCACAGAATATTGATAGACAGTGACGGGCTTGCCGCATAAATAGTGTTGAAGATCCGTGACAAAGTCACTCACCGACTGCAAACGCTGATACTTATCCGTCTCCAGGGCAGATTTAGTGAGCGCGTTGAGCTCTCTGGGGACCCTCGGATCTCTATCTCCAGGTAGCTCAATCCGGCCCTGCAAGGTTGCGTAGATCTTATTGATGGCCCCCGCCCCGGTGATAGGTGCCTCGCCAGTCAGTATTTCGCAAAGAATGGCCCCCAAGGCAAAGACATCCGTCCGCTCGTCGACCTCTTCTCCAGCAGCCTGCTCTGGCGACATGTATCCTGGGGTGCCCATCACCGATCCGACTAAAGTCAATCCTTGATCGAGCGCCGCTGAGGGAGAGAGAACGGCGTTCTCCAACAACGCCTGGGACTCAGCTTCTCCCGTTCTCTTGCCTAAGCCCCAATCCATCA
>JARGOJ010000055.1:9103-11030 GCA_029210225.1 Planctomycetota bacterium | reverse complement strand
CCCCCCACCCGTATGTTGTCCGGCTTCAAATCTCGGTGAAGGATGCCCTGACCATGGGCGTAAGCGACTGCCTCGCAGACCTTCACGAGGTCTCCGAGCAACGCAGTCAGCAATTCCGATCGCTGATCTTCATGATATTCCTGAATTTTCTCAGAGAGGTCCCGACCCTCCACCAATCTCATGAGTATGTAGTACTCACCGAGGCCCGTTTGCCCCATTTCATAAATGGGGGGGATGTTTGGATGATCAAGATGGGCCGTCAACTCCGCTTCTTGGAGGAAGCGCTCCGCCGTCGATTCATTCACTTGTGCCGGGGGAAGAGTCTTCAGGGCCGCCTGCCGATTCAGGCGTTTATCCATCACGCGATAGACAATCCCCATACCTCCCTCTCCCAAGACATCCAGTCGTTCCAAGTAGGACTCGCTTGAAATCCCCAGCGAAGTGGTCTCCACCGGCCCCTGGGGGTGGGGATAGGTCCCGGTCTGAGTGGCGGGGATCCTTGATATCGCGGATCCCGAGTTTAAGGTTGCCGCACGATCTTCCCAGCTAGCGCTGTTGACCCGTGACACCGTTTCCGGAATGACGAAAAGTGTTTGACATCGCGGACAAGGTCCCTCCAACCCAGCGTGTGCTGGCTCCACAGAGATTCGAAACGAGCAATGGGGACAGGGGATCCAATCGGACATGAGGCGAAATCTCGACTTGAAGAAACTCACGAAGAATGAACAGAGGACTTGTTTCGATGGTGACGGACATGGGAAGATTTGTCAAAGCTCACAGCAAAATCTAAACAGCCCGCTGACATCCATGAGCCGCTCAATTTTTGACGTTGCCCCGTTGGCGTCCACTTCAATAAACAGTGACGAGGATATCTATGGTTCAAAGACCAGATCAACTACGCGGCAATGTGGACAGACTCTGGCGGATGATCCAAGGACGAAAAAGAGATGGCGCTGACAAGGCCATGATCGACCAGCGTATTTGGGACGTTTTTGGGGAAGATTGGGCCATCATGTTTACCGATCTCTCCGGCTTTTCACGCTACGTCGCCGATGCCGGAATCATCGACTTCTTAGAGATCATACACGACGCTCAAGTGCTGCTCCTGCCTGTCGTTGAGCAACACGCAGGGGTGCTCATTTTCGCCGAAGCCGATAGCTTCCTCTTCTTGTTCCGCAAAGCCCGTCGAGCCGTCGAATGTGCTGTGGCGATGCAGGCCGCCTGTGCGGACGCGAATAAGCGCCGGGATCAAAAGCGCGGCATCCATCTCTGCGTTGGAATAGGATACGGCGAGATATTGCGAATAGGCGCCCATGATGTCTATGGAGCCGAAGTCAACGCCTCAAGCAAACTCGGCGAAGACACCGCGAAAGCTGGTGAGATATTGCTGACCCACGGTGGTAAAAAGGCCGCCGGAGACTTTGATAACTATCACTACAGCGAACTGGATTTAGAGATTCCGGGCACTGACAAGTGTTTCAAATTGAACTACTCCTGAAGAAACAGCATAGAGAATTGACATTCTTCGATAATCGGATCACCCTCACTAAGACTATTTCCGAGCCCAAGCAAACAGGCGCTCCGGCGCAGCCGTCTTTAGGATCGAGAAAAAATAGCAGAACTCTTAGTCTCCGATGATCAACCCTCGTGGTGCTCAAGGGCAAACTTGTTTATAGTGAAATGGTCGATGCTTTGGGTTGCCTGAGAGAAAGAGGCTTACGCAGTGAAGATAATCAAGCGCGTCTGTCTGGGTTTTACCGACGGGAAGAGCGACAAGGTCTACGAAGTCGACCTCTACGATGTCGGCGGGAATTATGTCGTCAACTTCAGATACGGCAAGCGCGGCGGCAACCTAAAAGAAGGCACAAAGACCGCATCTCCGGTGTCCTCAGCAAAAGCCGAAATTGTCTTCCAAAAGCTGGTCCTC
>JARGOJ010000055.1:4419-9093 GCA_029210225.1 Planctomycetota bacterium | reverse complement strand
ACTAAAAAGGGCTACATCGAAGAGAGCTCAGGGGCTGCGACTCCAAGCCCAGCTCCTAAAAAAGTACAAGCAGAGAAAAAACAGGGAAGCCGGGAAGATGCGATCATCAAGCGCCTCGAAAAAGGCGACCTCAAAGCGAAGGACTGGCCTCTAGAGCGAGTCATCTGGCGCGCCGGCGTCCTCGGCTTAAAGAGCTTTGAAGCGCCGCTTCTTGAGATATTCGAGCTCCCGGGGCTCCAACCTCGCATGAAATACTCGGTCCTTTGGTCCTTAGGTCGTTGTGGGAGCAACGCAGCCAGGAAAACTCTCGATGAATTTCAGAAGAAACAAAAAGTGGGGACCTTCCTCGAGCGCATGGCGTCCGAGGCTGTCGCCTTTCTAACAGCGGCATCCAAGCAAAGCGCCGCCCGAAACAAAGGCCTTGATAAACTCCCAAGTGAGTTAAAAACTCTCGCGAAGTCTGGACCAAGCAAAAAACTCATCGCAGCCCTCAAGAAGTACTACACCCCGTCCAAGAAGAGTCAGGTCGAGGTTTCAGACATTGACACACTCTACTTCATCAACAATAAACACTGCCGCGCCGGGGTCCTCGCCTTCATTCAAAACGCCGAAGTTAAAGCTCCTCAATTTCAGGTATTCCGGCATCTTTGGAAGATTGCAGAGTTTAGAGGCGATGCAGATATATTAGGGGCATTGTTTCGGAGGATAGAGCTGGCCCGTCCCATGTATCGTGCGGACTCCTGGTACACTTGGGTTCAAACTGTAGAGGGTCATCGATCGTTTAACAGTAAAAAACTAGAGAAGGAAAAACAGTCTAAGAATCCCTTGATTGCCTTCAACGACCGGACCAAGGCCTACTTCGCCCGGCGAGCTCGGCGATATCTTAGACAATTAGCAGAGATGAACGATCCGCACTACATTGAAGTGGCCGCCGAGATATTAACGACATATACCGATGAAGATGCGAAATCGGTTAGAACCGGTGTTCATTACAACTGGTCCACCAATAAGACCATCACGAGGACCTACGATCGCTACGCCGGCTACCTCATTCTCAATGACATTATCTACGGTCGATCCTCTCGCTATGAGCTTCGTAAAAACAATCGGGCTTATGTCTGCATCGAAAATTACACTCCCGGGGACGACGCACCAGTTGATCGCGAAGAAGCAGTCCCCGAGCTTTGGGATCGTGCCCCAGAGGTGCTGCTCCGCATTATCTCAGAGAGTCGCTGCGACGTCGTGCAAGCCTTTGCATGCAAGGCCTTAGCCGCCAATACTGAATTCTTGTCAAAGCTCACATTGAAGCAAGCGCTAACCTTTCTCCAATCTCCCTACTCCGCGACAATCTCGTTTGGATTAGAAGTCGTTCGGAGAATATATAAGAACTCGAATCCGGACAAAGAAATCTTACTATGCCTGGCAAACAGCTCGCTAAAAGAGGCTCGTGAGCAGGGATTAAAATGGATTAAAGCCGCCCGCGACTTTGTCTTAGCCGATCAAGACATGCTCCTTCAATTATTAACCAGCCCCCAAAAATCCGCACGAGATTGCGTTATCACGCTCATTAAATCAGCGAATTGGGACTTCGAAGTCGCAGCCTCCTTCGTCGGACAAGTGCTCAGCGTTGTCGCGGGGCTCAAGGATGATTGTGGTGAATTCGCCGTTGATTTGGGTCGATTACTCACCACTTGTTTCGCGTCTCAGCTTGAGTCACTCTCAGAGAATGTCTTCGGCGATCTCCTCGATCACGAGCAAGACGAGGTCCAAAAGCTCGCCGCCGATCTAATGCTCGCCTCGAAAAATCGACTACCTGGCTCCGTGGTCTTTCAGAAAATGATTAGCTCCGAGCACGAGAGCATACGAACCGCAGCGATAGGATTATTCGGTCGCTTTGACGACGCGATCTTATTGAGTCGAGTGCCATTACTATTGAATCTTGCCTTGCATCAATGGACCGATGTGCGCCTCGCTGCTCGTCCGATCATTGTCAACTTGGCGAAGAAGAACAAGGCCTTTCACGCCGAGTTGAGTGAGACCCTGCTCGCCGTTCTCATCGCAAACAAAGCCTCGGATACCCTCGCCGAGTTTGCCGCCACTTTACTAAAAACGGAATTGAATTCTGCGCTTGAGTCCTTAGATCCGAAAACGGTGTGGCGATTGCTCCGTTCAAACTCTTCGGAGGCGCAAGACCTCGGCGGTCAATTGCTCGCGACTCATGTATCCGCTGCAGACTTGACGATCGCTGAGATAGTCGCGCTCTGCAAGCACGAAATACTCTCTATTCGGGGCGCGGCGTGTGTCATGCTTGAAAAGAGTGTGGAGCGGGCGCGAGCTTCAATGTCCGATACAATTCAAGTCATTTATAGCGATTGGGATGATGCCCGAGACTTCGGCTTTGCCTATTTAAAAGAGCACTTTGATCAGAAAGAATTGACCCCTGAGATTTTAGTTCACCTTTGCGATAGCGTTCGCGAGGACATTCAGCGCTTTGGTCAAAACCTTATCACACAGTATTTCCAAGAGGATCACGGCGCCGAATATTTAGTCAAGTTGAGCGAGCATCCTTCAACCGGTGTTCAATTATTTGTAACGAACCTCCTCGACCGTTTCGCGGCTGGGGATCTTTCAAAGGTCAAATCCCTGCTCCCTTACTTCACTCGCATACTGTCTCTCGTCAATCGCGGGCGAACTGCGAAGCAGCGCGTCCTGGCCTTTTTGGCGGAGGAGAGTTTGAAGTCGGAGGACATGGCGCGGGAAATCGCCCCCTTGCTCGACCGCCAGTCTGCGACCATGGCCATTGAATCAAAGGCCGCGACCATCGCGGTCATGGTTCAATTGAGGCAAAAGTATCCAACGATCCCGTTGCCCATCAAAATCAAAGCGGTGCCCACTCGCGCCGTAGCGGAGGGTTAATCCGTGGAGTTCAATTACAGTTATCGAGCCAACAGCGCGATTGCCGATCGAGGGGGAGAAACTCAGATGAGTTTTTCTCCGGACACAACCCGGGAGCCAACCTTCTTCTCCGGTGAGCTTCGCAAAGGAATTGCTTTCCGTGAGGCGATAAGCGCGCTCCACGATGTTGTGGTCTCAGATCTACGCTTCAAGCCGAAGGATCGTAAGGCTTACAAGGAGTGGTTGGCGCAACAAGAACTTGTTGATTGGAGCCAGGTCGCGTCTAAAAAGAAGAAGGTCGCAACAGAGATCAAGTCGCTGACGGAGACTCTTCGTGAGGTTCGAGCCCAGTATAATGCGAAGGTCGGCCCCTTTGAGTCGGCCAAGAGACGTTACTTCGACTATCTCTATAAGCGCGATTACAATGCTTGGTTTGTCCTCGACCCGGTGATCACCGTTCACCCCGATGAGATTTTCTTCGAGTGTTTTAGCCAAGATGAATCAAGCTATGGGCGACTTGGCAGTAGTTATGAAGTCTTCAAAAACATTAACGAGTTTGAGTGCGGCACAACAAACATTGACTACTCAGCCCAGCTCTACAATGAATTCCAAAAAATCCGAAGTTATAAGACGACGCGATTTGAGGTCGATCCTTCAGGTTTCAATGTTCAAACGGCTGGGGAAGAGGACTATAAAGAGGTCAAGATTGACCTTCCCGATACTTGGGTTCGAGGCTTTCTTCAGGTCAACTCTGCGATGAGCCTGCCGGCGACGCGCTTTGATTTACACCCTATGGACCTGCACAACTTCTGCTTTGTCTTGCGTCGTCACCGAGAGAAGCGGGGTCCTCGGTCGATGCGCTTTGTTCTAAAGCCTGGGGAGCCCATTCGTGTGCTCTTTGATCCTTGGGGGACCGAGGTCCTTTGCGCTCGGTCTATTTATAAGGGCAAGGAAGAGAAAGAAGTGCGGGTTTGGGGTCGGCGTCGAATTCACATTTTAGAGAGATTGATTCCCGTCGCGAAGAAGTTCACTGTTCATTTATTGGGGCAGGGATTGCCGTCATTTTACGTGGCCGATCTGGGAGACTTGTCTTTTACTTTGGGCCTCTCAGGATGGACGGCCAATGATTGGGCGACGGCGGGGAACTTCGATCTTATGGCGCCCCGAGCGGATGTCGACGATCACACAAAGCAGCAGGTCTTTTCCACACTGAAGAAGACCTGGCGTGAGAGTCCTGATGATTTAGCGAAGAAGTGTGGCCTCGACCGGGCCACTGTGCTTGGCGCGATGAGCGCTTATACTCAGGCTGGGCGGGCGATTTTCGATCTGAATAAGAACGTTTATCGGGCGCGTGAATTGAGCCGAGATCCGCTGCCAATGAGCCAGCTTCGCTTCAGTAACGAGCGAGAGAAGAGCGCGAACTTATTTGTCGATCAGAAAAGGGTCAAAATTAAGAAGCAGCATATCGGTCCAGGTGGTGATTTAACTCTTGAAGGCGCGGTTGACTCTTCGAATACAGCCTTGATTATTGACAATGATCAGCGTATGATTAAGGCCACTTGTAATTGTTTCTTCTACAAGAAGAATAAGCTTCTCAAAGGGCCCTGTGAGCACATGTTGGCGCTTCGGATTCAGCATTCGAGAGGTCCTCGAAAGAAGAACAAAAAGAAAAAGTAACGGCGTACCATTTACCGGCAAACAATAGTTATTAAAGAATGGCCCATTCATTCTTTCATAGAGTTAAAAGGAGTTCAGTAGTCAGCGGGAGTGATAGATCTA
>JARGOJ010000055.1:0-4402 GCA_029210225.1 Planctomycetota bacterium | reverse complement strand
GCGGTGGATCACCGTCCATGTTTTAAGCCTAATCATGCATCACTGGCCTGCTCGTGACTTTGGGGAAGGGCCCCTAGGTGGCAATTGCGATTTGACTTCTGGAGAAGTCAATGAACCACCTAGGGGCCCTTCCTTTTGAGTTGAGACAGTCCAGTCCTAAGATCTTACGAAGGCAATCATCTCCGCTGTCTACTGAACTCCTTTGCTCTCTATTGTCGGCCTCCGATGGTGAATCTTTGAGGAGACTTTGCGCTGAGCAATTATGAGTGAACAACCTAAAACTCGCCAAGAGCTCTACGATTTAATTCGTCAGACCTCAAAGGCCGATTACATATACAATGAGATGGTCCGCCTTGGTTTTTGGACGGCGGACAATCCACGGACTGATATCTCCGTTGAAATTAAAGAAATGGACCGCATTAATAAGCGGCTCTCAGTCCTGCGTGGTGAGCAAAGTAAATTAGGGAGCACTGATAAGTTAATTAAAGCGGCGCGAAAGAAGCGCCTCGAGGAGTCACGTAAGAAGCAACAGGAAACGAAAGACAAGCGGGAAAAAGACCGCATCGAGCGCGCTGCCGCGTGGGCTAAGAAGCAGGAAGAGTCCATTGTTTTTCTGGGTTCGGCAGTCTCCGGTGCTTTGCAGCTTGAACAATCGAACGAAGAGGCTTTGAAGCGAAACCACCTGCCTGTCTATCACAAGAGCGGCGAGCTCGCGAAGGCCATGGATGTCCCGGTCAATCGATTGCGTTACCTCGCCTTTGATAGAAAAGTCTCGACTGTCAATCATTACGTGCGCTTTACCCTGCCAAAGAAGACCGGTGGAACTCGCCAGATCTCCGCGCCGAAGCCTCAATTGAAAGCTGTACAACATTGGATATACGAGAATTTACTGAAGCGCGTCCCGCTCCATAACGCGGCTCACGGCTTCGTCCCTGGTCGTTCTATTGTGAGTAACGCAAAACAGCATGTCGGCTCCGACGTCGTCGTCAATTTAGATTTATCCAATTTCTTTCCGACAATCACTTATCGGCGAGTCAAAGGTCTCTTTCGATTTCTGGGTTACTCCGAGGCCCTCGCGACGATCCTTGGTCTCATTTGCACAGAGCCTGAAATCACAACGGTTGAAGTCGATTTGAAAGACTACCACGTCGCGACATCCCAGCGTTTCTTGCCTCAAGGAGCGCCAACAAGCCCCGCGATCACAAACATTCTCTGCCGCCGTCTCGATGAGCGCCTCAGTCACTTGTCGAAAACCCTCGGCTTTCGCTACTCTCGTTACGCCGACGATCTGAGCTTCTCTGCGAGTGGCGAAGGCAAAGACAGAGTGGGGCGCCTCCTCACTAAAATTAAGGCTATTGTTGAAGATGAAGGCTTTGAGATTCATCCAAAAAAGACGCGTATTCAACGCAAAGGACGCTTACAAGAAGTGACGGGTCTCGTCGTCAATGATGAAGTCAGCGTGCCCCGAAAGACCCTCAAGAAATTCCGCGCCCTGCTCTTCCAACTAAAAAAAGACGGCGCTGGAAACAAGAAGTGGGGTCCTGGAGCCGACCTCTATTCGTCGATAGAAGGCTTCGCAAACTTTGTGTCCATGGTGCACCCAAGTAAGGGTAGCGCGCTTCAGACTGAAGTGAAGTCCATCGCAAAAGCACAGAGCTTCAAGAAGCCAAAAAGCGCGAAGAAAATTCCTAAAAAAGCAAAGAAAGTCAACGCTGACCTCATCGCGCCAAGCCAGTCAAGTTCAAGCGCTGACAGCGATGAGATAATTGTGGAGTGCTTTAAAGAAGGTAGCAAGATTCGCGCACGGGTCATTTCTCCGGGTTACCACTCCGATTGGAAGGTTCAATTCCCTCGCAGTCTTCGAGAAGACGGAGCGCGCTTTCGCGTCGAAGAGCTTAAGGTGGCGGGGAAAGGCAAATCCTTCTATAGAGCGGCCGGCGAGATAACTCGCATTGACTCTTGAGGACCGCACCCTAAGCATCATTTTCTTGTAAAAATTTTCCAGGGACGTCTCAGCCCTCAAACATTCATGACGTCGTGTGGTAAAACAACCACAGTGCAAAGAAGAATCCTCCCAACAAAGCGCAGGAGTATCCTAGGCTTCGCGGGCTTCTTCGCCGAGATTTCGTCCTGATGACAACTGCTTTTAGACCCGTCTCTCTCGACGTGCCAACCGTTTTTGTCAGATCAGAATGTTCGATCGTCATAAGTCACAGATCCCAAACTATCGCATGTCCCAGGCGCAGAATCAGTCGATGACTGGTTTTCAAACTGGCTTTGTCAGACTTGCTCCTATAAACGTCCAATGAGACACAAAGTTCCCATTTTCCCTACATTTCACTATCGAAGCCCGCAACAAAGGAGAATGCTTTGCATCATCCTCCTGAAGATGATTTAGTGAAGACAGGAAAGTTTGTTTTGTAGGTTTTTGAATGAACCGCGATGAGCGTATTGCTCGCTGGCTTGTGGATCGAGAGATTCTCAGACCTGCCGATCTCTCAGAAGCGCTAAATAGATCAAACGTCACAGGCGAGCCTCTCTGGGAGATTTTAAAGGAGATGGGTCGTCTGAATGACGATCAAATCTCCTATTTGCTGACCCGCCTTGAAGAAGACGAGCAAGTCTTCGACGCGTCCGAACGTCCTACAGAGGCGCTCGGTGAGAATGCAGCCCCAATCTGGCGCGCTTTTGAAGGCTTGGGGGACTTTGGCCAGTCGCGTCAGATCCTGGCTCAGAGTACCCACGTCCTTGACACTAAAAGCCCCGAACAAAGCGACGACCAGGTCGGGGAGTTGACCCTCGATAAGAACCTGCCTCCGCGGCTACGAGTGTACCGCGATTTTCGCATGGTGGGGCGTGGCGGTATGGGGAGCGTCTATGTCGCCAATCACCGGGACAGCAGCCAATCGGTCGCCATCAAGTTCCTGTTTAAGGCGAAGCTCACAGACCGCGACATCGAACGATTTCGCCGGGAATTTTTGGCGATCTCTCGCCTCGACCATCCAAACATCATCAAAGTGCTCGACTACAGCTTTGAGACCCAGGAGAACGAAAAGCCGATTCCTCCTTACCTTGTGATGGAATGGATCGACGGTGACAGCTTGAACGACTTTGTGCTCAATGAATGTGGGATGGACCTCGATAAACGGCGAGACCTGCTCGTCCCCCTCTTCGGGAAAATTGCTGGGGCTCTCGCTCACGCTCACGATCAGGGAATCATTCATCGAGATCTAAAGCCAACCAACATATTGATTGAAACGAAGACTCAGCGTCCTGTCATTGTCGACTTTGGCTTGGTGAAATTCGACTCATCGAAGGTCACCGACTTAGACAGCTTGACCGCCTCCGGAGTCATGATTGGCACACCATCCTACATGCCTCCAGAGCAGCTCTTTGGATACAAAGACAAGATTAGCGAGCGCGTCGACACATGGAGTTTTGCCGCGACCTTCTTTCATTGTCTGACCGGCGAGTTGCCCTTCGCAGCAGACAATGTGGTCCAACAAGTCCTGCTCATCAAATCGCGAGATGCTCGGCGCCTCTCTGCCATCCTCAAAGAGATTCCTGAATGGCTTGATGAGCTCGTGTCGCAATGCTTCGCTCGAGAGCCAGAGCAAAGACCAAGCATGAAAGACATCCTCGTCTTTGTTAAGGACCCCGGCGAGAGCTCCGCCGCGGCTCAAGTTCTAAAAGGCACGGACAACTCCGTGAACCTCTCTGAGCTACTAAGGGTGCTCTCGAAACCCAGCGCGCAGTCAAAGCCCCTCTTCCTAAGCCCCCTCTTTCTCTTTGCCCTCACCGTCCTTCTTATGTCTATCTCCGGGCTTGTTTACGTACTCCTCGACCACCAAGCTCCCTACCTAGAGCTTCGTCCTTCTCCGTCCCACGTGAAAAGGCGAGTTCTCCGACTCCAGGGATCTGTCGGCGATGAAAACCCGGCATTCATCTGCATCAAAGAATCCGGCAAAGCCTGGGTCAAACATCCTCTTGAAGGGCTGAACTTTGATATCCCCATTCCGTTGAAAAAAGGAAGCAATATACTCATCGTTCAGGGCGAAGATCGTCGGGGAAACTTAAGCCCGCCTCAACGTATTGAAGTGGTCTATGACGTTGTGCTTCCCGCCTTTGTCGTCTTGAAATGTGAAATTGCCGACAACAGATATAGAGTCTCAGGAGTCGTCTCTGAGCAAGATTGCATGCTTCGAGTCAATGGTCGCGCCATCAAACCAAAGGGCTTGAAATTTTCGTTCTTCCTCAAGCCCACTGAAATCTCAGGGAAGTCGGACCCAACTCTCATCTATTGCATTGATTCCGCCGGGAACACAATCAAGAGGCCGCTCAAGTTCCCCCGTTGAAGCTTGTTAGATTGGCCGATGCTCACTTCGTCCAGTCCCCGAGACAG